>RFSC01000019.1 GCA_009924185.1 Actinomycetota bacterium | reverse complement strand
GTGTTCGAACAGGAAAAGATAACTTGTTCAGTTGGAATCGCTTCAACCAAGTTCATTGCCAAACTAGCCTCCGGAAGGTGCAAACCAAATGGGGTTCTAGAGATTGCCCCAGATCGAGTTTTAACTTTTCTACACCCACTTCCCGTTAGTGAAATCTGGGGAGTTGGACCAAAGACCAATGAAGAGCTGCAGAGATTGGGTTTACGCACCGTTGCCGATATTGCCAACACCCCACTTGAAACCTTAAAGCGGGCACTGGGGGAAAGTACCGGTGTTTCACTTTATGAATTAGCCTGGGCCCGCGATTATCGAGAGGTAGTTCCTGATGCGCCAGAGAAAAGCATCAGCGCAGCCGAAACCTTTTCCTACGATCTAGAGGATCAAGAGGAGATTTTTCGCGAACTGCTGCGTTTAACAGAGAGAGCATCTCATCGACTGCGTCGAAAAGAGTTGCTATGTAAAACTGTTTCGATAAAGGTGCGCTTCTCTGACTTTTCTAATTTGACCCGTTCAAAAACCGTTCCACTTGGAATTAGCGGCACCCACGAGATTTATGAGATAAGCAAGGAGCTGTATCAATCCCTGAAACTGGCTGGATCTCGAATTCGACTTTTGGGGGTAGCACTTGAAAATCTAACTGATCAATCAGGGGCGGTCTATCAACTAGAAATCGGAGAGCGAGAGGTTGGCTGGAGGCAGGCCCAGGATGCGGTAGATCGGGCCATTGAGAGGTTTGGGAGAGATTCGGTGCGGCCGGCGCGGTTGGTCGATGACTCAGATTCAGAGGAGTCTTAGACAAGTTTCAGAAACTCCTGATTCGACTTTCCACTTTTTCTCCTTACTACTATTGTGGCGTCATGCCACTTTCCGAGCATGAAAAACGTCTCTTGGCGGAGATGGAGGAAGCTCTCGCCGCCGATGATCCACGTCTTATTTCGACCTTCAACGGAAAGACCCCAAGCCGCTCCCGCGTAGTACTTGGTTTTGGCTTGATTCTGCTGGGCATATTTGTTCTTTTTGGGGGCCTGATCTCTCAGACCCCACCACTCGGGATCGCTGGCTTTGTCCTTTCTTTAGCTGGGGCGGTGCTAGCGATAACCAACCTAGGCGGCCTGATGAATGCGGTTGCCAACCGAGTTCAAACCCCCAAAGCTCCAGGTGGAAAGGCCGGAGGCAAGAAGTGGAGCTCCAAGTTTGAGCAGCGTTGGGATCGCCGAAATTTTGAAGAGTAGATAGCTCTAGCTTTCTAGACCCGTCCAGATCTGGGCGGGTTTTTTTGTTGCCCAAAATCAGCCTGGAGTGGAGAGCTGCCAATTTGGGCCTGCAAGAAAATGGGGCTAGGTGGTTGAAAATGGAGGAAAAGGGAGTAAAGTGGGGAATTAAGCGGAACGGGGGTTCTGCTTAAAAACGGGGGAGGTACAGATGTTTCTTGGTACCCATGAACCTCGTCTTGATGAAAAGGGTCGCTTAATACTTCCGGCAAAGTTCCGCGATGAACTGGCCCCTGGATTAGTAATAACAAAAGGTCAAGAGAGATGTCTTTTTGTATTTCCAGTTGCTGAATTTGCTCGAATTACTGAACAGCTAAAACAAGCGCCATTAACTGCAAAAGCAGCACGCGATTACATGCGTGTGATGTTTGCAGGTGCACACGATGAAATTCCAGATAAGCAAGGTCGCGTAACTATTCCAAGCGGTTTACGTGAATATGCAGATTTAGAAAAAGAGTGCGTAGTAATTGGTGCAAATACCAGAGTTGAAATCTGGGATGCCAAAGCATGGAAGAGCTACCTCAAAGATCGGGAAAAAGGTTTTGCTGATGTTTCCGAGGAGGTGTTTCCGGGTCTGTTTTAGATCCAAATAAATACCTAATACCAATTAGGTCAGGCCGCTCTCTTTTGTGGCCACCGCCGACCTTCAACTAAACGGCGCCTCTTCCCCGGTGTCGTTTAACCCCCCAGATCCGTCGGCCGGCGGTGACCAGAACAGAGAGCAAGTAAAGAAAAGCAGTAAAGCAAAGTTAAGAAAGAAGATCTAGAGAAGAAGGGGAAGATGAAGATAGAACACACATCAGTGATGCTAGATCGCTGCATCGCCCTTCTCGCTCCCGCCATAGAAAGCGCTAAAAGCCCAGTGGTTGTTGATGCAACTTTAGGTTGGGGTGGACACTCCTTGGCGTTGCTAGAGAAATTTCCTAATCTGAAAGTTGTTGGCCTAGATCGGGATAAGTCGGCAATCGCGAAAGCAAGCTCACGACTAGCTGAGTACTCAGATCGCATAACAATAGTTCATGCGGTTTATGACGAGATGCCTGAGGTTCTCAACTCTTTAGGTTTGAAAAATGTAGATGGAATTCTCTTTGACTTAGGTGTCTCATCAATGCAGTTGGATCAATCTGAGCGGGGCTTCTCCTACTCTCAAGATGCCCAGCTTGACATGAGAATGGATCAGTCAAAGGGGATAACTGCCAAAGAGATATTGGATGGTTATTCCCGCAGTGATTTGATCAGAATTATTCGTGACTTTGGTGAGGAGCGTTTTGCCTCACGAATAGTCGACAACATTATTGCGCAACGTCAAAAGGGCGGAATTAGTAGTACATCTGAGTTAGCCCAGATCGTGAAAGAGAGCATTCCAGCGCCAGCCCGACGTGTCGGTGGAAATCCTGCTAAGCGCACATTTCAAGCGCTGCGTATCGAGGTAAATCAAGAGTTAGAGATTTTGCAAAGAGCAATCCCTAGAGCGCTAGAGAGATTAGAGATTGGTGGTCGGATGGTTGTCATGTCCTTCCAATCTTTAGAGGACAAAATCGTTAAGCAGTTTTTTACAGCTGCTACTGAATCAAAAACACCAGTTGGACTCCCAGTTGAAATCGCAGAATTGGCAGCAAAATTCAAATTGGTTTTCCGAGGCAGTGAAAAGGCCAGCGAACCTGAGATAACTGAAAATTCCCGCGCGCAATCCGTCAGACTACGTGCGATTGAGCGGGTGGCGTTCTAATGGCGCTTTCCGCTCTCGCACCAGCAATTGAACGATCTAGAAAAACCGTTGCTAGAAAATCATCACAGGTAGTTCTTCGCCTGGTTCCAGAGTTAAGGCCGGTACCGGGGCAGCAGGCTTCAGATCGGGTTTTTTATGGGTTGATTGCAGCAATTCTCGCTGCAGGTTTGTTGGGCTTGTTGGGCATAAACATTTTGTTGGGAAATGACGCGGTTCGAATTCGCGAGTTGAAACTTGAGGCGATTGCAATCAATGAACAACGCGAGGAAGCGCTTCGCGAAGTAGCGGTCCTTTCAACATCTGAGTCTTTAGCAGAAAAGGCGGTTAAGTTGGGAATGGTTCCCAGCGGCACCCCTTATTTCTTAGACATCTCCACACCCACCGAAATAGCCCAGACCGCTTCATCTGAAAAGGCGGCAAATCCATGAGTCATAACTCTTTAGTTGAGCGCAGAATTCGTTACGTAGTAGCCATCTCGCTAGTCCTTCTGGTTGTTTTTGCGGTCCGCCTAGTAGATGTTCAGGCGGTACGCGCGGCCGGGTTTGCAAACCGTGCTGACATGGAGTTAGCAAAGCAATCATTAATCATGGCACCACGTGGCGCCATTACAGATGTAAATGGGGTTGAGTTTGCTCGCTCCGTTATTGCTTATCGAATTCTGGCTGATCAGGCGATTATCGATTATCCAAAGAAGTTGGCGGAGATTTCAGCTCCGATTCTTGATATGACGGCCGAAGATTTGGAAACGCAGTTAACTGGAACTAGGCGGTATGTAGTCATAGCGCAATCGGTTAAGCCGGCGGTTTGGCGAGCACTACAAGGTGAGATTGAGCGTTATAACTCAGAGGTTTCTCAAGAAAAAAATGGTTTTGCTAAACGATTGGCGGGATTCTTTGCGGAGCGGATTTATGTAAGAGAGTACCCGGAGGCAGAGTTGGGTGCTGCAGTCATTGGCTTTATCAATCGTGCTGGTGTAGGTGCAGCGGGTTTGGAGTACAGCATGAACTCGACTTTGGCTGGCATAAATGGCGAGTACACCTACGCCAACGCGGGTGGAACAATTATTCCTGGAACTCAGAAAATCACCGCAGAGGCTGTCAAAGGCAACACCGTCAGATTAACAATAGATCGAGATGTTCAGTGGGTAGCCCAAGAAGCCATCAGAACCGCAGTTAGAGGTTCAAGAGCTCTATCTGGAACTGTGATTGTTATGGATCCAAAAACAGGTCACGTTTTAGCCCATGCTACTTACCCATCATTTGAGCCAGGCAATACAAAAGGTGTTGATCCTTATCGATGGAAAAATCCTTCAGTTCAAGAGGTTTATGAGCCCGGATCAACTGGGAAGGTAATAACAGTTGCCTCTGCGATTGAGGAAGGCAAGATTGGGCCAGAGACCGTTTTAACTGTGCCAGATAAATTGAAGAGATCCAACAAGGTTTTCAAGGATCACGATCCTCATCCGGTGCAGAGATTGACCGTCGCCGGTGCATTGGCGGTATCAAGCAACACCGCGTCTATCAAGATCGGTGAAATGCTCTCAAATGACAAGCTGCACTCATATTTGAAAAAGTTTGGTATCGCAGAGAAACCTGGATCTGGTTTGCCAGGAGAAGAAAGCGGCAAGCTGCTGGATGTTAAGGATTGGTCCGGCACAACAGCGCCAACAGTGGCCTTCGGTCAGGGTTACTCAGTAACTGCGATGCAAGCGACTTCAGTCTTCGCAACTCTGGCTAATGATGGTGTCCGAGTAACTCCAACCGTAGTTGAAGGAATTAGCGATGCCGCAGGTAGATATACACCTGCTGGAAAGCAAAAAAGTATTCGAGTAGTAAGTGCTGAAACCGCAAGAAAAATGAGGTTGATGATGGAGAGCGTTGTATCTCCCTCGGGTACCGCGCCCTCCGCTGCTATTCCCGGCTATCGAGTAGCTGGAAAGACTGGAACCGCACAAAGAGTTGATGACTCTTGCGGTTGCTATCGTGGCTACACAGCATCCTTTATCGGTTTTGCTCCTGCAGATGAGCCAGCGTATGTCGTTTCGGTAACAATTCAAGATCCTAAAGGTTTGCACTGGGGTGGCTATCTAGGCGGTCCAGTATTCAAGAAAGTGATGAGCTTTGTATTGAAAGATCAGCACATCCCACCAACCGCTGCAGCAACCAACTCATATGTTCTTGATGAGAAAGCTCTTAAGAAAAAGATTGCCGCTGCAGAGGCGTTAAATAAATCCCAATCTCGCGTAAGTACAAATGACTGAAATAAACAGATTTACTCCAGTAGTAAAGAGCCTCGGAGCCGTTGCTGACTATTTGGGAATCTCCATTGATGGTAAGTACTCTGAAATAGAGATAACTGGATTATCGAGCAGTTCAAAAAACATACAAGCCGGAGAGATTTTTCTTGCGCTGCCAGGTGTCAAAACCCACGGTAGCGCCTTCATTCAAACCGCTGTGGAGCGTGGTGCGAGGGCGGTGATAACCGACAATTCTGGTGCTGATTCTCTTCCCCTTCAGCAGCTAGAAATCCCCGTGTTGGTTGTGCCGAATCCACGCTCCCAGATCGGTTTTCTTTCGGATTGGTTTCTCAATTCGCCGAGTCGATCTATGTACTTGGCAGGCATTACCGGAACCAATGGCAAAACAACGACCACATTTTTGCTTAATCAGATTTGGCAATATGCAGAGTTCTCCAACGGCTTGATCGGCACCGTTGGGATAAAGGTTGGGGAGGATTTCTACCCAACAACTCACACCACTCCAGAGTCAGATGTCTTGCACCGCACTCTCTCTGTAATGCAGGAGAGGCATATCCGTAATGTGGCAATGGAGGTTAGTAGTCATGCGCTGGTGCAACATCGAGTAGATGGTGTTCATTTTTCTGTATCTGGATTCACCAATCTTTCCCAGGATCATTTAGATTTCCATGGCGACATGGAGAGTTACTATCAGGCCAAGCGCGCCTTGTTTTCTAGCAATTTGAGCGAGTTTGCCGTGATCAATATTGATCATGAGTATGGAGCGCGACTTGCCAAAGAGATAACAATTCCGAACGGCACCCTTTCGATACACAATAAGAAAGCAACCTGGCACTTTGAATCTCTTCGAGGCGATAACAAAGGCTTTGAGGTCGCGATTCGTGGTGAGGGTGGAGTTCTAATAGAGGGAAGAATCAATCTGCTTGGTTCCTATAACTTAGAAAACTGCTTGCTGGCAGTAGCGATTGCAGCCCATAGTGGAGTTGATCCTCTGGTTATAGGCCAATCACTGTCCACTCTGAGCGGAGCTCCGGGACGCATGGAAAAGATTACTCATGGCCGAGATTTCAACGCCCTTGTGGACTTTGCTCATTCGCCAGATGCCGTCACTAAAGTTTTGAAGACAGCCAGAGAAATCACTAATGCAAAGCTGATTGGCATATTGGGTTGCGGAGGAGATCGTGACAAAAGCAAAAGAGCCATCATGGGTAAAGCTCTTTATGAGGGATGCGATATAGCTATATTCACTAGTGATAATCCTCGTAGTGAAGATCCAGTAAAAATTCTTGAGGACATGACAGCTGGTTTGAATTTAGGCGAACACCAAAAAGTGATTGTTGATAGAGCAGCAGCTATTGAATATGCGGTGAATATCGCCCAGCTCGGCGACACCATCATCGTATTAGGAAAGGGCCACGAGACTGGACAGGAAATCAAGGGCGTAAAAACTCCATTCAGCGATCAGGCAGAGTTAAGGAAAGCGATTGCGAATCTGAAATGATAAAAATGAAAGCAGCTCAAGTTGCTGAGATTGTCGGGGGAACCCTCAGTGGCGATGCGGAACTTCACGCCGATACTGAGTTCAAATTTGATTCTCGACAAATCAAGGCCGGCGATGTCTTTCTGGCTTTAAAAGGAGAGCATGCAGACGGGCATGATTTTGTTGAACAGGCTCTACAGAATGGCGCAATACTTTCTATTGTTTCAAAGCCGGTAAAGACCCCTTATATCTTGGTCGAAGATGTGATTTCGGGGCTTGGAAAACTAGCCAAATTTGTCCGGGAGCAGTTGCCGCAATTGAAGGTAATTGGAATTACCGGCTCGCAGGGTAAGACCACAACCAAAGATATGTTGAATACGGTGCTAAGCAGCAGGGGAGAAACCATTGCCGCTCAGGGTTCATTTAACAATGATCTTGGAGTTCCCTTAACTTTATTGCGCGCAACAACCGCCACTAGATTTTGTATTGTCGAAATGGGCGCTCGACATGGTGGGGATATCTCTGCGCTAGCCAAAATCGCCGTGCCAGATGTGGGTGCCGTTCTAAAGGTGGGCAATGCACACCTGGGTGAATTTGGCTCTCGAGAAAATATTGCAAAAGCAAAAGGTGAGTTAATCAGTGCGCTAAAGCCAGGATCATCTGCAGTCCTGGGTACTTATGATGAGTTCACACCAAAGATGTTTTTTGTTGAAGGGGTAAACAAGATAACTTTTGGCGAATCACATGAGTGTGATGTTCGAGCAGCAGATATTGAGTTTCGCGGCGGCTATGCCCACTTTGATTTAGTTACTCCGGAAGGTAGAGAACCTGTAGCTCTTCGCGTCATGGGATTGCACCAGATTCCAAACGCATTGGCGGCGGCGGCGATCGCCCATGTTTTGAGCATCCCAACTCAGAGTATTGCTTCTGCGCTTTCGGAGCATGAAGCAAATAGCAAGTGGCGTATGGAGATACATGACTTAGCTGAAGTTTTATTGATTAATGATTCCTATAACGCCAACCCAGAGAGCATGGAGGCAGCGCTTAGGAGTTTGGTCTTGCTAACTCAGGAAAGAGGCGGAAGATCATGGGCCTTCCTAGGAACCATGCATGAGCTAGGGCCGGAATCAAAGCAAATGCATAAGCAGATTGGTACATTGGCTGGAGAGCTTGGGATTGATCATTTAGTTGCAATTTCCAATCAGGATTATCTAGATGGGTTAAGCGAATCTCAGACCCAAAGCCATTACTTTGGGAGCGTGGAAGAGGCGAAGGCTTTGGGCGCTGAATTTGAAGCTGGCGATGTTGTTCTAGTTAAAGCCTCGAGAGCAGAACACCTCGAGGAGTTGGCAAGTGCTTTCATCGAAGCCAGGCAGGTTAATTTAGAAGAGGGGGCTAAATAGTGAGAGGAATTTTGATCTCAGGGGCAATAGCCTTCCTCTTGAGTTTGTTTGCAACTCCAGCTTTCATAAAGTTCTTAGCCCGCAAGGGTTACGGGCAACAGATCAGAGATGATGGTCCTAAAACTCACCATGTAAAACGTGGCACTCCAACTATGGGTGGAGTGGTTCTCATCTTTGCAACCATAGTTGGTTATTTGGTTTCGCATTTAGTTACCGGTGCTGAACCAACAGCATCAGCGCTACTTGTAATTGGCTTGATAGTCGGATTGGGTTTTGTTGGGTATTTGGATGATTGGCTAAAGGTAGTAAAGCAACGCTCCTTGGGGTTGCGTGCTAAGCAGAAATTGATTGGACAAGCCATTGTTGCTGGAGCATTTGGAGTTTTAGCTACACGTTTTCCAGATGATTTGGGCTTAACCCCAATGTCTGAATATCTATCAACTGTCAGAGATACTTCAATAAAGCTTGGGGTTGTCTTGGTAGTTTTTTGGGCCATTCTCATGGTTTTAGGGACCAGCAATGGAGTAAACCTGACAGATGGATTAGATGGTTTAGCGAGCGGTGCCGCGGTAATGTCATTTTTAGCTTTTGTACTTATTGGAGTTTGGAAATTTGGACAACGCTGCGAAGTAGCCGCTAGCACTAATTGTTATACCGTTCGCGACCCTTTGGATCTTGCGGTTTTAGCTGCAGCTCTGGCTGGTTCTTGTGCTGGCTTTCTCTGGTGGAATGCATCACCCGCGCGAATATTTATGGGAGACACCGGATCCCTTGCCTTAGGTGGCGGATTAGCAGGCCTTGCCATGACTTTGCGTACCGAACTTCTCTTGATTCCAATAGGCGGTTTGTTTGTAATCATCACCATGTCTGTGATTATTCAAACTACCTATTTCAAGTTAAGTGGTGGCAAGCGGGTTTTCAAAATGGCGCCATTGCAACATCACTTTGAGCTCCTTGGTTGGGGCGAAGTAACAATCGTTATTAGATTCTGGATCATTGCTGGACTTTGTGTCGCCGCCGGCTTGGGCTTGTTCTATGCACAGTGGGTGGTTGCTTAACCGTGAGTTTTATCTCCAGCCTTTCTGACAAATCTATAGTGGTCTTTGGTGCGGGGGTTACTGGGCGGCCTACTATTGAATTTCTAAACGCGAAAGCAGCCAAAACGATTCTGATAGATGAAAAGATTGCTGGACCAGAAATTCATAGTGATTTATCAGAGGTGGATTTAGCTGAAGTTGATTTTGCAGTTGTATCTCCAGGTTGGAAGGTCGATAACCCTCTAATTCTCCAGCTTCAACAAGCTGATGTTCCAGTGATAAGTGAGATTGATTTAGCCTGGCGGGTCAAACAGGAGATCAGGCCAGAACAAAAGTGGCTGGCCTTGACTGGGACAAATGGCAAAACCACCGCAGTGCAGATGGCTGAGGCGATGCTGGTAGCAGATGGAGTGAACGCCGTCGCCTGCGGAAATATCGGGCTCACCGCTATTGAAGCGGTCACCAACACAGATGCAGATTATTTGGTTCTTGAGATGTCCTCTTTCCAACTGGAATGGAGTGTGGAAGCGCAGTTTGTAGCGGTGGCAATCTTGAATATTGCCGAGGATCACATTGATTGGCATGGAAGTTTTGATAATTATGCAAACGCCAAGTTCAAAATCACTAAAAATGCTGATACCGTGATTCTTAACGCACATGACTCTGAAATTGTTAAGCGTGCGAAGAATGTAGCCCATCAAATTGTTTGGTTCTCTCTAGATACTCCGAAGCCACATCAAATCGGATTGGTTGAGAATTTGATTGTAGATAGAGCCTTTATTTCAAGCGAGGCAGAGGCGTTGTGAGCTATCCGACATAAACCCTGCTGTTCCACACAATGTCTTGAATGCGATGGCGGCAGCTGGTCTGGCTCGCTGCGTTGGCAGCAAGGCCGACTCGGTTGCTCAGGCACTGCGGAGTTTTAAACTTGATCATCATCGTCTCGAGGTTGTGGCAGAACATGATGGAGTGACCTGGATTGATGATTCCAAGGCAACCAATCCTCACGCTGCCATTGCGGCTCTGAACTCTCAGTTGAAATCAATCTGGATTGCGGGAGGTCTAGCTAAAGGTGCAACTATGGATGAG
>RFSC01000018.1 GCA_009924185.1 Actinomycetota bacterium | reverse complement strand
CACTGAAGGTGCTGAAGTTGAGTCAAAGTTTGCTGATTGAAGTGGAACTCCAGACATCAGCGCAATCAAAACAAGTGCGCTGCGTGAAGGAATTGCCTTCAGTGCATCAGGAACTTTTGCGGTTGCTGGCCAAGCTGGCGCAGTTGGATTAGCTGCAAATGCTGCCTGAAGTGATCCGACAACGGTTAAAACCTTAGAAAGGTCTCCCATCGCTTCGGCATATCCAGCCGCACCTGCTGCGTAGTTACCACCCTTGATAGTTGGATCAAAGAAGGTCTTGATTCCCCATAGAGCATCTCCAGCCATAGTCATTAATGGTTCGATGTCGCTGGCCATACATAGTGGCGCAGCTGCATCAATTAGATCTGGATACTTCTCTGCAAGTGCTTGAGTGATAAAGCCACCAAGTGAGTTACCCCAAGCAACAACCTTGGTTGTCTTGGTGAACTGCTTCTTGAAAACACCAATCAACTCAACGTTGGTCTTGATCGCAGAATCGGCGTTCCAGCCTTGACGAGCAAAGCCAGAGCCCATTACCGCATATCCCTTGCCAAGCAAGGAGCTAATGATGGTTGGGTTTCCACCAGGAGCTGGTTCTGGGGCATTAACTACAGTGGCAGGAAAGCCGGTTACTGCAGAAAGAGCAGCAGGAAGTGGAACGTTGTTCCGATATCCATGTGAGTAGAGATAAACAGTTCCATTGAAGTTCGCAGGAACCATCATCATGTATGGAGCGGTATCAGATGTTGCGCCAACGCAGGTTGTTACAAAGTTAGCTGTGGTACATGCTGGTGTTGATGCACGTGCCGCAGTTGGAATTGAAACAACGGTTAGCGAAAGAAGTGATGAAACCGCTACGAACGCTAAGGAGCGCTTGAATTTGAAGTTTCTCATGAGTTAGTTGGCAATCCTTTCGCTGGCATTGCTGGACGCTTGAAGTTGGACTTCACGACTGCGCCGTTACCACTGTCTGTGGTGTAAACGACCAAGCTGCCGCCTACTGGTCTTCTGTTACCAGCAGCATCCAATTGACCGAACCAGTAGCCGTTGTATCCAACGTTGCTGGTGCGTGAGTAGTTAAGAGGTACATATGCAGCTGACGCGAAGGTTGATGCCTTGGTCTCTAGTGCACGGATCAAGCCACGACGGGTTAGATTCTTTCCAGCCGCACGTAGTGCTTGAACAGTTAGCATCGCTGAATTCATACCATTTAGTACGTAATCATCAAATGCCACATTCTTGTTGTACTTCTCATTTACTTCGCGGAACAACTTCACATACTCATCTGTTGTGTCAGTTGGTGAAGGTGTTGGTGAAAGAGTCTGGGCACCATTCAGAATTGCTAGAGGTACACCGATAGCACGTAGGGTGTTTGGATCAGCACCGACGGATCCAAGGATCCACTGTGGTGCGTAACGTGCAGCAGCGGCAACACCAAGAAGTGCACCGGTTGCTGAGGTAACACCGAACATAACTACAACTTCAGCTCTTCCAGCTGCAAGCTGAGAAACCCAGGTCTGAGCTGTTGTTGAGCTCTGTGTACCTGAGGTGTATGGAACTGTTACATCAAACTTTAGGCCAGCTTGTGCTTGTGCGAAGCCCTTAAGCGCATCAGTTCCGAAATCATCGTTCTGGTAAACCAAACCGAGTCTCTTACCTGCGTAGTTATCTTTGATGAACTGAGCCATGATCTTGGCTTCCATAATGTAAGAAGGCAAGATTGTGAATGTTGTTCCATAGGTGCGCTTGTTTGCAAAGCCGCTAAATCCTGTATTGATAAATAGATCTGGAATGCCACGACGTGCCAAACCAACTGACTGTGCTACTGCTTTGTGATTTGCGGTACCAAGTGCACCAACAAGTGCGAAGACCTTATCCTTCAAGATTAATTCATTGGTCTTTGCAATAGCTAACTGAGGTGAGTACTCATCATTCTTCTGAATGAGAGTGATCTTGCGACCATTAACGCCACCATTGTCATTTACGTACTGGAAGTACGCATTCATGGCATCGCCGATCTTGTTGTAACCCGGTGATGCTGCGCCAGTTAGTGGCAGAGTGATTCCGAGTTTAATTTCGGAAGCGCTTACGCCAGTTTCTGCATGCGCTGGAAGTGAAGTTGCTACGAGGCTTCCAGCTGCAAGTACCGCAGCAGCGAACCAAGTCCGCTTTCTACGATTCTTTCCGATCATTGTTTTCCTTCCATCGAGGGTTTTTGGTTAATGCGCAGACTTCTTCTTATGAAGATGTTTACGCAGGTTCTCACCTGGACCATTTGGTGTGAATATCACTGACAGAATCAGCAATACACTCACTATTAATCCCGGTAAGTGAGTGATGACTTTTTCAGAATCACCCAGATTGTGGGCCACCACATCTGCGATCTCCGGAATAGCCACCAAAATCACTGCCCCTAGCATCACACCTGGCAGGCTAGAAATGCCAGCCAACACCGCGCCAGTTACTAGGGCAAAGCTGAGGGAAAGCGCATAGGCACCTGGGGAAACCAGGCTTATGGTCATCGCCAGTACCGCACCCGCAAGGCCTGCAATGGCTGAGCTCAAGGTGAAGGCCAAAACCTTCATCCGGGCGGCATGCACCCCTGCCAACTCAGCGGCAAGGGAGTTTCCTCTAATTGCTCTCCAAGTTCTTCCAAATCTGGAGTGCAAAATATTTGAGATAACAATGTAGATTGTTTAAAGTTAAGGCTGCGGCATAACCGCCGACCGCCATCATCGCACCATTACCAAGTGAAACCTGTCCCGAGTAACCGGTCAGTAAGACAATAGAGGACAAAGCGATGGTGTACATCGCAATCTGTGCGCCTTGATAAACCCGAAGCTCATCAACTCGATCACCAATAATTAAAAGGACCCAGCCCAATAGGATCAAGAGCAGTAAACGCTTACGCACGGCGCCCCTTTCTTGAACCAAATATTCCCTCAGGTTTTATCAGGAGCACCAAGATCAAAACCAAGAAGCCGCTGATAAATGTGAGTGAGGTTCCTACATAGTTAAGAATGAAGGTGAGGCCGATACCAAGAATCAAAGCTCCAACTACTGAACCAACCATGCTTTCTAATCCGCCGATAACCGCTGCGATAAATCCAAAGACAAGTAGAAGGTCTAGTGAGTTTGGCGATAGGAAGTTGTAGGAGGTAACCAACATTCCAGCAATTCCACCAACGCCACCTGCGATCGCCCAGCCGATGGTTCTGGTCTGCCCTGTCTTCACACCAGCAAGTTGTGCAATTTCTGGGGCATAAGCAGAGGCACGCAGAGCCAATCCCAAATTAGTGCGGGTAAAGAGAATTGAAATAGCGATCAAAACCAAGCAAACGGTGACAATAATCAAGGTATTAATTGGAGAGAACGGCAGTGTCGTATCACCAATTGTGTAGCCATCCCGTGAAACCGGCATTGGAATAGAGCGCAGATCTCCGCCCCAAATCAAACCAACAACACTTCGTATCAAGCCCAATAACCCAAGGGTGGCAATAACTGGAGCAACGACAGCGGCTGGGCCAGATGTAGCATGTTTGAAAAGCACCCGCATGAAGAAGTAATCAACGCCAGCACCAACCAAAGCGCCAGCTGCAATTGCAAAAACTAGACCTAACCAAAAAACCTCTGAGCGGGTAGCAATCTCATATCCAATATAAGTGGAGAGCATCGCCTGACCAGCTTGAGCAAAGTTAACGACCCGCGTTGATCGCCAAACCAAAACTAGGGCAAGTGACATCAACGCATAAATTGAACCGGTGGAAAAACCAATAAGAATAGTCTCAATAAACTTTTGCATCAGTACCCCAAATACGCAGCGCGTAGCGCTGGATCGTTGATTAGGTCAGAGGCTTTACCAGTAGCCACAACCTCACCAAGGTTGATGATTACGCCAATATCTGCAATTTCAAGTGCGCTCATCGCGTTTTGCTCTACCAACACAACGGTCAATCCCAGTTTGTGTCGTAGCTTGTCAATTGTTTCAAAAATCTGCTCGATAACTAATGGCGCCAGACCAAGTGAAGGTTCATCCAAAAGCAAAAGCTTGGGGCGGGAAACCAAGGCGCGGCCAATTGCCAACATCTGACGCTCGCCACCTGAGAGTGTGTCAGCGCTCTGTCCCATTCGCTCACCAAGTCTCGGGAATAGTTCGACAACCTCAGCGATTGCAGCGTTGGTATCAGAGCGATTAGCTCGCCAAATTCCGCCAAGCACCAAATTCTCTTTAACAGTTAACTCTGGAATAACTGATTTTCCTTCAGAGACATGGGAAATTCCACGGCGCACCAAAACATCAGGTTTCTTGCCGAGCATCTCACGGCCATTCCACTCCGCATTTCCGGAGCTGGCATCCTTTAATCCCGAAAGAGTACGTAACAATGTTGTTTTACCAGCGCCATTGGAGCCAATTACAGCTGCTAATTGACCAGGCTCTACAGAGAATGAAACATCGCGCAGCGCTTCAATCGCACCATGTGAAACCGATAGCCGATCTACTATCAAACCACTCATGATTTTGCCTTTGAGTGGGCGCCAAGATAAGCCTGAATGACCGCTTCATTATTTCGTACCTCTTGCGGCGTACCCGAGGCGATAACCTGTCCAAAGTTAAGCACATAGATTCGATCACAAACCGACATCACAACATCCATATGGTGTTCAACAATGATTATTGATGTGCGCGCCTTCAAATTATTAATCAAACTATTGAGCCACTCAATATCCTGTGGGCCCAAACCACCAGCCGGTTCATCAAGCAAAAGGATTTCAGGTTCAGCAACTAGTGCTCTAGCGATAGCAACTCGTTTGGTATCCGGATAAGAAAGTGTGTCAGCTTGGCGATCTGAAACTCCACCTACATAAACCCGCTCGAGCGCAGCCTGAGCACGGTCCCGCAATCTCTTTTCATCTTTGGAATAGGTTCCAAATGCTGCGCGCAGCAAACCAGATTCAGCAAATCGATTTGCGCCAATCATGACATTGTCAGAAACTGATAAATCTGGAAACAATCCAACGCCTTGCAAGGTACGTGCGATGCCGAGCTTTGCTAATTGATGTGGCTTGGGCCAATTAACATTTTTGCCATGGAGCGAAAGTGATCCACTTGCTGGGGTAACGATGCCGCACAATGCATTAAAGACGGTGGTCTTACCTGCGCCATTTGGGCCAATCAATCCCAAAACCTCGCCCTGCTTCAACTCTAGATTTACGCCACTCAGCGCCTTCAATCCGCCAAAGTTGACGGAGAGATCATTTACGGAGAGCACGGTTTTCTTATCTGCCAAGTTATTTGGCACGCGCACACTCTCCTTTAATCCAAATAAATTCGCTTCACCCGCGGACCGATTCGTGTCACGATTTCATAATTAATCGTGCCGCACGCCCCCGCCCACGAGTCTGCTGTGTAACAGGTGTCGGAAGTGTAACTGTCGCCCTTATCACTGCCAATAACACCGCCGATTAGGTATGCCCAATCCCCTGCGCGCGCTTGTGATTCTTTACCTAAATCTACGACAAATTGATCCATCGAAACCCGGCCGATGATTGGTGACATTTTGTTACCAACCAGTACGCCGGCGCTGCTATCGGCATTCCGCGGAACTCCATCTGCGTAACCCATAGCAACCACACCAATCTTGGTATCGGTCTTTACTTCGGCAGTTCCACCATAACCAACCTTAGAACCGGCTGGGACATCTTTTACCAAATGCAATTTGGCACGTAACGTTAATGCAGGTATTAAACCTAACCCCTTTGAATCGCCCATAGTATTTACATCAGGCGACAAGCCATACATCGCAATTCCCAATCGAACTAAATCATATTTAGCTTTTGGATTACGCAATGTTGCTGCTGAGTTGCTCATGTGTTTGATCTCTGGATTTAAACCTACTTGCTTAGCAACCTCTAAAGCTTTTTCAAAATTGCTGAGTTGCAAATCATTGAACTCATGACCCGGTTCATCAGCCCGAGCAAAATGAGACCAAACTCCAACAACTTTGATAACACCGGCAACTTCGGCCTTCTTCGCCTCTGCTACTAACTCATCCCATTCATAAAGCGCACCACCTCTGGTCATGCCAGTATCAACTTCCAGGTGCACTCGAGCTGTGAGTTGAAGTGATTTTGCCTCGGCAATTACCTCTTTTAGATGAGCAACAGATGGAATAGCAAGATCAATATTATTTTTAATAGCAGCTGCAAAATCATCAGAGATTGGGGTGAGCCAGGACAAAATTGGGGCTTTGATTCGGGCTGCGCGTAGGGTCAAAGCCTCTTCCAGCAACGCTACTCCCAGCCAACTAGCTCCAGCTTTAACCGCTGTGCGCGCTACTGCTACCAATCCATGGCCGTAGGCATTTGCCTTTACGACCGCTAGTGCAGGAGCTGAGCTGTGTGCCATGAGATGTTTTACATTTTTCTCGATAGCGGACAGATCTATTATCGCTTCAGCCCGATTCTCAATGCTCACAGTGCCACCTTATGACGGCTGCCGTTTGGAGGGAATAAAGCGGTCTATTGCAACAACTAGAACCAGAATCGCACCACCCAAGAACATGCCGCCGATCAGATCTGTGAACCAATGGGTGTTTCGAAGAAGTGAAACAGTGGCTACGGCAATAGTCAAGACCGCTACTAACCAATACAACTTTAAGCCTTCAAAAGGCGCCCTGTGTGTATACCTAAAAATAATGTAGGCAAACAAACCCCAAGTCACTAGCGCATTTGAAACATGACCGCTGGGATATGCCATCCCGTCGGTAAACATACAAACATCAAAATCTTCCTTTGCTTTGCAGCGACCAAAGCCAATCTTTGCTGCACCTACAAAGAGATTTAGAAATATTAGAGATAGCACCGACAAATTGAGTGGTCGCCATGATTTAAATCTTCTACTAATTAAGGTAGCGGTAATCAATAAAATTGTTGCGGTAACCCAACGTAGCCCTAGGTCATCAATTCTCAAGATCAAAAAGTTGAGGAAGCCCTTAAACCTTGGCCGTTCTAAATCCGCAAAGTATTGATCGGCTTGATAAAGCAATCCCTGATAAACAACATCCAAAGTAATAAGAACAAAGCCGAGAGTTAATAGAGCGCTCCAACGCAGCGCTACCTTCATCTCTTTACGGCGTACTTCGACCCTTTGATCGACAACATCATCAAAAAGCCCCTCAGCGCTGGTGCTCATTCCACCGTCACCGACTTCGCTAAATTGCGAGGCTGATCAACATCATTGCCCCGGGCGACCGCCATCTCATAAGCAAAAACCTGCATCGGCACGATGGAGAGAATTGGCTGTAGGAGCTCTGTAGTTTTTGGAATTCTAATCAAATGCGGAACATCTAAATTAACTGTGGAGTCAGCGATAGCAATGACCCGAGCTCCTCGAGCCTTGACCTCTTGTATGTTACTAAGCATCTTTTCTGCAATCTCACTTGATGCTGGTGGAAGTACCGCAATAACAGGTGTGCCCTGATCAATCAGAGCGATTGGTCCGTGCTTTAGCTCTCCACCAGCAAAGCCTTCGGCATGCATGTAGGCCAGCTCTTTTAACTTTAATGCCCCTTCTAGAGCGGCAGGAAAACCAACATTGCGGCCCAAAAATAAGACCGAGGTAGCATCTTTGAATCCGCGGGTCATCTCGCGAAGTGGCTCTACAGTTTCCAAAATCTCTTCAACCTTGTTTGGTAAAGCAAGAAGTTCCTCTGTCAGAGAGTTGACTTGAGAAGGTGTAAGAGTCTTTTTCTCTTGCGCGATAAACAATCCAATTAAATGCAAGGCAACTATTTGAGTTAATAGCGCCTTTGTAGAAGCCACCGCAATTTCAGGCCCGGCATGGGTATAAAGAACTGCATCAGATTCACGTGGAATAGTTGAACCAATAGTGTTGCAGACAGAAAGAGTTTGTGCACCTAAATCCTTGGCATACCTAAGTGCCATCAAGGTGTCCATGGTTTCGCCAGATTGTGAAATGGTTATTACCAAAGTGTTCTTAGACAAAACCGGCTTGCGATAACGGAATTCGGAGGCCAGTTCAACATCAACTGGAATCTTGCTCCACTCCTCTAATGCGTATTTACCAATAAGGCCAGCATGAAAAGCGGTTCCACAGGCCAAAATTAAGATTCGATCGATGTCGAGCTTCAAACTCGCAATCTCAGAAATTTGAACTTTGCCCTCAACACTGAATCGACCCGCAAAGGTGTCAGAGATAGCTTTGGGCTGTTCAAATATCTCTTTCAACATGAAATGGGCAAAGCCTCCACGTTCGGCGGCTTTCGCATCCCAGGTAATCTCAAACTCTTTTGGAGTGACCCCCTTCCCAGCCAAGTCTGTGACACTAACTTCAGATGGGGTAACTGTTACTACTTGATCCTGGCCCAACTCCAGAGCCCGCTTGGTATGTGAAATAAAGGCGGAGACATCTGAGGCGAGAAAGTTCTCTTTTTCACCGAGACCCACAACTAGTGGTGAATTTCGCCGCGCACCGACAATTGTCTCTGGATTATCGCTATGAATTGCTAATAAAGTAAATGAGCCGCGAAGCTTTTGGCATACCGCACGCATCGCTGCAGGGAGATCTTTACTTGATTTGTACTCTTCGCTTAATAAATGTGCCACTGATTCAGTATCAGTTTCAGAGTTAAATTTGTAGCCACGCTTTTCTAAATCCGCGCGTAGCTCTACATAATTTTCAATAATGCCGTTGTGAATTACCGCCAATTTTCCAGAGTCAGAGATGTGCGGATGGGCGTTTTCATCGGTTGGTCCACCGTGAGTTGCCCAACGGGTATGCCCGATCCCAGATTTTGCAGAGGCATGATCGGAAGCAAGTTCATTCTCAAGATTTACTAACTTGCCAGCCTTCTTGGCAACAAACAAAGGTTGATTACCCCCGCTGGCTAGTGCAACTCCAGCAGAGTCATATCCCCGATATTCAAGGCGCCGCAATCCTTCGATCACCTTACTTAATGCAGGATTTGGACCTGTGTATCCAACAATCCCACACATTGGTGAGCTCCTTTGATTTTGTTAATTAAAGTGCGAGCTCTGATTTTACTAGCGCAGCTAAGGACTCCGCTAATTCTTGGGCCAAAACCGCATCCTCTGCCTCAATCATTACCCGAACCAACGGTTCGGTTCCAGATTTGCGGAGCAAAACCCGTCCCTTGCTTCCCAGTTTTGTTTCGGCTTCCTGGACGGCGGCTTTAATTCTTTGATTATCAGCCAATTTATCTTTGGCTACACCGGATACATTTATCAATAGCTGCGGGTAGCGCACCATAAAGCTGGCTAACTCTTTTAGGGTTTTTCCACTTTGTGCCATTTGAGATATCAAATGCAACGCGGTTAATAATCCATCACCAGTATTGGCATATTTACGCATGATGATGTGGCCAGATTGTTCGCCACCCAAAGTGTGTCCACCTGAAACCATCTCCTCCAATACATAGCGATCCCCAACCGGAGTGGCTACAAAGGAGATGCCAGCGGATTCCAAGGCGCGGATTAAACCTAAATTGGTCATTACCGTGCCAACTACGGTCCGGTATGACTGGAAAGAATTCCCAAAATGTAATCACCATCGATCACATTTCCTTCATGATCAACCGCTAGTACTCTATCCGCATCACCATCATGGGCGATTCCGATATCGGCTTTCTCTTTTTTTACCGTTGTGATCAAATCTTCTAGATGCGTGGAGCCGCAGTTGTCATTGATGTTTAAGCCATTTGGTGATGCTGAAATCGCAACTACCTCAGCGCCAGCTCGCTTTAACATCTCGGGTGCGACATAAGAGGCCGCTCCATTTGCACAATCAACCACAACCTTTATGCCACTGAAATTACTTTCAATAGTTGATAAAAGATGTTTCAGGTAAAGATCGCGAGCTTGGTCATCAACGATGATGCGTCCGACCTCTTTGCCGGTTGGTCGATCCCATGGCTCACCAAGTCGAGCTTCAATCTTTGCTTCCAATGCATCATCAAGCTTTCCGCCACCACGGGCAAAAAACTTAATTCCATTGTCTGGCATTGGATTGTGAGAGGCGCTAATCATTACGCCCAAATCCGCACCGGTGCTGGCAACTAAATATGCGATTGCTGGAGTTGGCAAAACTCCAACTCGATAAACATCAATTCCTGCACTTGCTAATCCAGAACAAACAGCTGCTTCAAGAAATTCGCCAGAGGCACGCGAGTCTTGCCCAACAATGGCTTTAGGACGATGCCCGGCAAACTCACCTAAATCAGCGAGAACATGGGCAGCAGCAACAGCTAAATCAACAGCGAGCTCTGCGGTTAGATCAACATTGGCAACACCTCGGACACCATCGGTGCCAAAAAGCGCCATGCCGGTAATCGTTAAA
>RFSC01000162.1 GCA_009924185.1 Actinomycetota bacterium | reverse complement strand
GCTGATGGCAAGCGTTTGAAGTAAAAGGAGATTAAAAAAGCCCCCGATTTTCGGGGGCTTTTTTATTGCAATCTCAACTTAATTTTTACTTCATTGCTTTCTGCAGATTCTCATCAATCGCAGATAGGAACTCCTGGGTATTCAACCAAGGAGCATCTTCGCTGATTAGTAGTGCAAGATCCTTTGTCATCTTGCCGCTCTCTACAGTTTCGATACAAACTCGCTCTAGGGTTGCAGCGAACTTTGCCAACTCTGGAGTGTTATCCAACTTGGCGCGGTGCTGTAGACCCTGGGTCCAAGCAAAGATAGATGCGATTGGATTTGTAGAGGTTGCCTTGCCCGCTTGGTGATCACGGTAGTGACGGGTAACGGTGCCATGAGCAGCTTCTGCCTCAACGGTGCGTCCATCTGGAGACATCAGAACAGAGGTCATCAAACCTAGTGAGCCATAACCTTGTGCAACGGTGTCTGATTGGACATCGCCATCGTAGTTCTTGCAGGCCCAGATATAGCCACCTTCCCAACGCAATGAGGTAGCAACCATGTCATCAATTAAGCGGTGGTCGTACTCCAAACCAAGTTTGTCGAACTCAGCTTTGAACTCATTTTCAAAAATCTCGGCGAAAATATCTTTGAAACGGCCATCGTAAGCCTTCAAGATTGTGTTCTTGGTTGAGAGATAAACCGGATATTTACGAGCGATTCCATAATTGAATGAGGCGCGCGCAAAATCTCTAATGGAGTCATCCAGGTTGTACATGGCCATAGCAACACCAGAGCTCTTGAAATCAAAAACATTAAACTCCATTGGCTTGGAGCCATCCTCTGGCGTGAAGGTTACGGTTAACTTTCCAGCACCTGGAACTCTGAAATCTGTAGCGCGATATTGATCGCCAAAGGCGTGACGACCGATCACAATCGGCTTGCTCCAGTGAGGAATCAACCGCGGAACATTCTTAATAATGATTGGCTCGCGGAAGATAACTCCACCCAAGATGTT
>RFSC01000161.1 GCA_009924185.1 Actinomycetota bacterium | reverse complement strand
GGGCCAGCCATTACGCGATCAATTGCTTCATCAACATCATCGCGACCGACAATCTTGCGATTTTGTCTTGCGGTTAACAAGGCCGCTTCATTTAGAACATTTGCCAAATCAGCACCAGTGAAGCCAGGGGTGCGGCGGGCAATTCCAAGTAGATCTAAATCTTTCTCCAAAGGTTTGTTTTTGGCATGTACTTTTAGAATCGCTTCGCGACCCTTTACATCTGGACGATCAATGCCAATCTGACGATCAAATCTTCCTGGACGCAACAATGCGGGATCAAGAATGTCGGGACGGTTGGTTGCTGCAATCAAGATAACTTGATCATGTGGTTCGAAGCCATCCATCTCGACCAATAATTGATTAAGGGTTTGCTCACGTTCATCATGTCCGCCACCCATGCCAGCGCCGCGATGACGGCCGACCGCATCAATTTCATCAACAAAGATAATCGCCGGTGCATTTGCCTTGGCTTGATTAAACAGATCACGAACACGTGCCGCACCGACACCAACAAACATCTCAACAAAGTCAGAGCCAGAGATTGAGTAGAAAGGAACCTTTGCTTCACCTGCAACCGCTCGGGCTAGCAATGTCTTTCCCGTACCTGGAGGACCAAAGAGCAAAACACCCTTTGGGATCTTGGCACCAATCTCTTGATACTTTTTTGGATCAGCTAGGAAATCTTTGATTTCACGGAACTCTTCAATCGCCTCATCAGCTCCTGCAACATCTGCAAAGGTAACCTGTGGAACCTCATTGTTATGAAGCTTGGCACGGGAGCGGCCAAAGGAAAATACCCGCGAGCCACCTTGCGCCCGCCCCATAAGGAAAAAGAGTAGGAAGGCCAACAGAATGATTGGTCCGAGAGTAAATAGAATTGAAACAAAGATATTGGTGCGTGGGACATTTACATCCCACTCCTTTGGTGGCTGATTTGCCGTTAATAAATCAACTAATACCGGCTCTTGGCCCGTTACATAAGAGGCTTCGACCTTGGTTGAGCCATTGATGGCC
>RFSC01000017.1 GCA_009924185.1 Actinomycetota bacterium | reverse complement strand
TAATAGCGCTTGGCATGTTATTTGGATCAAATTATGTAGTAATCCTTGCAGTAGCAAAGGAAAATGGAAGAGCGGCCGATGGTGGACTTTGGGTTGGTTTGTATCCAATCGGTAGCACCATAGCCGGATTGATTTACGGCTTAATCCACTGGAAATCAAGAAATGCCATCAGGTACTCCTTGGCTTTGGCTTTTATGACCCTGTCAACAAGTGCGATTCTCTTCTTCCAAAACATAGAGACAATCGTCTTTTTCATCATTCTCTCTGGCATTGGGATTGCACCGGCTTTAATTGCTGCAAACGCCCATTTGAAGGAGTTAGTACCTCTGAATCGATTAAATGAGGCTTTTTCATTGCTTGGCGCATCTCTTTCAATCGGAATTACCCTAGGCAGCACGCTTAGCGGCATGCTGGTGGACCGATTTGGCGGCTGGAATGGATTTTATTTTATGAGCGCTGCAACGCTATTGGCCACCCTTTTATCTTTGATTGGCGTTAACGCTGGAAAGCATGAACCACTAGGTGAAACAATTAATCATGGCTGAGAAGATTATTTTCGACACCGACCCCGGAATTGATGATGCACTAGCTCTACTTCTTCTCGCTGCTGCACCCGAATTAGATTTACTGGCAATTACCGTTACCCATGGCAATACCTCACAGGAAAAGTGCTTAACCAACGCTTTGAAATTGGTGGAGTTGTTGGACATTACTCATGTGCCAGTAGCTCGTGGCGCACAAGAGCCGTTGGTAAAAGAGTTGTCAGTTGCAGAGGAAACCCATGGTGATGGGGGATTGGGTTATGCGGTACTCCCCGAGAGTAATTTAGAGCCTGTAGCAGAGTCGGCCCATGACTTAATCATTAGATTAGTTAATGAAAATCCAAATCAAATTACCTTGCTTTGTGTTGGACCTATGACCAATATCGCCCTGGCGTTTTTGAAACAACCGGAGATAGCCAAGAAGGTAAAGCGGATTGTTGCAATGGGTGGCTCTATCCACTATCCCGGAAATTCAACTCCACAATCAGAGTACAACGTATTCTGCGATCCAGAGGCCTACGATGTTGTCATTAATGCAGGGATTGACTTCACTTTGGTACCGCTTGATGTCACCTATCAATGTCTTCTCACAACACAACATATCGAGCAGATAACAGAAGCACGACCTGAGATAAAGAGTTTCATAAAGGAATCAACCCGTTTCTATATAGAGTTCCATGCCGAGTACCAAGGCATCCAAGGTTGTGCCATAAATGATCCACTAGCAGCTGCAATTTTGATCGACCCAACACTGGTTGAAAATAAAGAGTATTTCTTATCAATTGATTTATCTGGCGGCCCCTCTAAAGCAAAAACCATAGCTGATCACTATGGTGCACTAAAGAAGGCACCCAATTCTCAAGTTTCTATGGCGGTTGATGTAGACCGATTTATGAAGCTATTTATAGAACGCATGAATAGGTTGAGTTAATGAAGCAGTATCACACTCAAACCGAGTTGGGCGAGGTTGGAAGATATGTATTGATGCCCGGAGATCCTGGCCGGGTACCTTTGATCGCGGCCAGATTAGAAAATGCTGTTCATATCGCAACCAACCGCGAGTATGTCACTTACACCGGTTGGCTAGAAGGTGAAAAAGTTTCTGTGACCTCCACTGGAATTGGCTGTCCTTCATCGGCTATTGCGGTTGAGGAGCTATATCGCAGTGGCGCAGATACCTTTATCAGGGTTGGCACCTCAGGCAGTTTGCAACCCGGCACTAAATCCAATGATTTGGCTGTGGTTACCGGAGCAATTCGCCACGAGGGAACCTCCTCACATTACATGCCAATTGAGTTTCCGGCGGTATGCGATTTAGAGATCGTGCAGGCAATGAGAAGTGCGGTAGAGAGATTAGGTGTCCGATATCAAGTTGGAATATCACACTCCAAAGATTCTTTTTATGGCGAGGTAGAACCAGAGCGCTCAGCAAACAGTGAGCAGCTCAAAGATTTGTGGCGGGCTTGGCAGATTGGTGGAGCCATATGTTCAGAGATGGAGATTTCAACAATCTGCATAGTCTCAAGCATTTTGCGGGCCAGAGCCGGAGGAATCATGGCGATGCATGGCGAAGGGGAGTTTGGACCACTAGATGGTTTAATCGTTGCAGCCGTGGAATCGGTAAGAGATTTAATTAAAATGGATAAAGCAAAGGCAGCATAAGAAAAGGAAACGATATGGAAAGCAATGGAAAGCAGTACCACATCCAGCTTGAACGTGGCGATGTTGGAAAGTATGTATTGCTACCGGGTGATCCAGGTCGTTGCGAACCTATTTCTCGACTATTTGATAACCCAAAACATGTTGCAACTAATCGCGAATATGTCACCTATACGGGCACACTAGATGGGGTTCCAGTTTCTGTTACATCTACCGGAATCGGCTGTCCCTCAGCTGCAATCGCACTAGAAGAGCTGGTCAGATGTGGAGCCGACACCTTTATCCGCGTTGGAACTTCAGGTCATATTCAAAAAGATATTCGTTCAGGTGAGCTGGCCATAATCAGCGCTGCAATCAGAGATGAAGGAACCTCACGTCACTACATGCCAATTGAGTTTCCGGCGATTGCCGATATTGATGTAGTTCTAGCCTTGCAAGCGGCAGCAAAGAAAACTGGAGCGGTTCATCGCACAGGAATTACCCAATCCAAAGATTCTTTTTATGGCCAACATGAACCAGAGCGCATGGGGGTTGCCAAAGATCTTCTAGAACGCTGGAAGGCATGGGAGATTGGCGGCGCTTTATGCTCTGAAATGGAGGCTTCAGCACTATTTGTAATTGCCTCGATGCTTAGGGTCCGAGCTGGTGGGGTAATGATGGTGCATGCCAAAGAGCCAATGCCACCACTTGATATCTTGCTAGAAACCGCAGTACAAGGTTTGCGTGAGTTAATCGCCGCCGACAAAGCAGCTGGACGTTCGGTTACCTTGTAGATTACTTTGTAGTTGCAGCGGCTCTGATTGCATCAAGCATTAGAGTCCAAAACTTATTGAAATCCAAATCAAGTGCAACATTGCAGTTAGCTTCTTCTCCCAAACGATTGTAGATATCAACCACAGTTGCGCCGCGAGTCAGTGGTCCACTTAGCTCTACTTGAACATTTACAAACCGTGATTTAACAACACTGCGATCGATCAATAGGGCAATAGCAACTGGATCATGAAGCGGTGGATCCGGCATCTCAAAAACTTCATCATAGGTTTTAGCAAAGAATTTAAGTAATCCAATGATGGTTTTACTTAACTCGCTCTGCATCTCCTCTAACTGGGCAAATATCGGCTTGGTCACAAGCGCTTGATGGGTTACATCAAGTCCGCACATAGTCAGTGGCAGCCCGCTTCGGAGAACGACATCAGCTGCTTCGGGATCCATCCATATGTTGAATTCGGCATACGGGGTGCGGTTTCCTCTGCTGGCACTTCCACCCATAAAGACAATCTCAGAGATTTGAGCTTTCAACTGTGGATACATCTTTAAAAATAAGGCGATATTGGTTAGCGGCCCAGTTGCAACCAAAGTCACTGGTTCAGGATGTTCCGCAAGTAGTTTTGCAATTAAATCCACTGCATGCAAAGTTGATAACTCAATTTTTGGCTGTGGCAACTCTGCGCCATCCAAAGCAGATTCACCATGAATGTCATGAGCCTCTTCAATCGCACCCAAAATCGCCTTACCTGCGCCCTCTGCAATAGGGACATTTATTCCAGCCAGAGTTGCAACACGACGTGCATTCAATGTCACCTTTGCAATCCCACCATTGCCAGAGACTGTTGTGATTCCAAGCAGCTGGAGTGATGGGTTGTGAGCCGCCAAGATCATGGCCAGAGCGTCATCATGGCCTGGGTCGCAGTCCAAAATTAAAGGTATGGGTTTCATGTCACAAGGGTAGGGGTAAAGCGAATGCATAATCTAGTAAAACGCCCTTCTCAATCTGATTTCCGCTGGATAGGATTACAGCATGCTTTTGACCGATAGCAGCGAGAGCTCAATAAAGAGTTTTCTAAAAAATCTTTCACCAGTTGATCAAGTTGGTGCAGATGCGCGTGCTGCTATGTTGGCAACAAGAAGTATTAAAACCTCAAGCAAGCTTTGGGCGATTGATACCGCAATATCGATGATTGACTTAACAACACTTGAAGGTGCAGATACTCCTGGAAAGGTTACGGCGCTTTGTACAAAAGCGGTGCGACCTGATCCAAGTGATAATTCAGTCCCTCATGTTGGTGCGGTTTGTGTCTACAACGATATGGTGAAGGTTGCCCGCGAACATTTAGATAACAATGGCGGTAAAGAGATTCCAGTCGCAGCGGTTTCCACCGCATTCCCTTCTGGTCGTGCCAGCCTTGATGTTAAGAAGCAAGATACCGAGGATGCCATCGCTAGCGGTGCGACCGAGATAGATATGGTGATTGATCGTGGCGCCTTCCTCTCCGGAAACCTGGAAAAAGTATTTACTGAAATCGTTTGCATTAAGGAGATCTGTGGGGATAGGGCCCACCTAAAGGTGATTTTGGAGACCGGTGAGCTGGTGACTTATGACAATGTCCGACGCGCCTCCTTTCTTGCGATGGCGGCCGGTGCCGATTTCATCAAGACCAGCACAGGAAAGGTTTCTCCTGCCGCAACAGCCCCGGTGGTTTTGGTGATGTTAGAAGCGGTTCGTGACTACTACGCGATGACCGGTAAGAAGATTGGTGTAAAACCAGCTGGCGGCATCCGCACCACTAAAGATGCCATCAAACAATTGGTCTTGGTTAATGAAACCGCAGGTCCAGATTGGCTAGACCCCAAGCTATTTCGTATCGGTGCTAGCGCCCTCCTAAATGATTTACTTATGCAAAGAATGAAGATGAAAAGTGGTCAGTACTCCGGAAGAAACTACGTGACATTGGATTAATGATGAAATTTGAATACGCCCCAGCTCCTGAATCAACTGCGATTGTTGACATTCAATCAGAGTACAACCTTTTTATTGATGGAAAGTTTGTACCTTCTAAAGGTGGCAAGAGATTTGAAACCATAAATCCAGCCAATGAAAAGGTTTTGTCCCGTGTCACTCAAGCTACCTCTGCTGATGTTGATAGGGCCGTCAAGGCTGCGACCGAGGCGCATCGCAAAACCTGGTCTAAATTAACTGGAGCACAACGCGGTAAATATCTATTTAGAATCGCCAGAATTTTGCAGGAGAGAGCCCGTGAGTTTGCGGTTCTTGAGTCAATGGATAATGGAAAACCAATTCGAGAGACCCGAGATACTGATATTCCTTTAGCGGCCGCCCACTTTTTCTATCATGCTGGTTGGGCTGACAAACTTGATTACGCTGGACTCGGCAAAAATCCAAAACCACATGGCGTAGTTGGTCAGATAATTCCATGGAACTTCCCGATGCTGATGTTGGCTTGGAAAGTAGCTCCCGCTTTAGCAACAGGAAACACAGTAGTTTTAAAGCCTGCGGAAACCACCCCGTTAACCGCTCTGTTGTTTGCTGAGGTTTGCCAACAAGCTGATCTGCCAAAAGGTGTTGTAAATATCCTGACTGGAGATGGCTCTACTGGTGCTGCAATAGTGAACCATCCTGGCATCAACAAAATAGCTTTTACTGGTTCAACTGAGGTCGGGAAGATTATTGCCAAGAGCGTTGCTAGCTCAAAGAAGGCTTTGACTCTAGAGCTGGGCGGCAAAGGCGCCAACATTATTTTTGAAGATGCCCCAATAGATGAAACAGTTGAGGGAATCATTAACGGCATCTTCTTCAATCAAGGTCATGTTTGCTGCGCCGGTTCACGTTTGTTAGTTCAGGAAAACATTAAAGATGAACTACTTGAAAAGTTAAAGCGCCGTATGTCTTTGATTCGAGTTGGCGATCCACTTGATAAGAACACTGATTTGGGTGCGATTAACTCCCAGGCCCAGTTAATGAAGATTAGAGAGCTAGCTGAATCTGGAGATGCAGAGGGGGCGCAGCGTTGGTCACCACAATGTGAGCTTCCAGAAAAAGGTTTCTGGTTCCCGCCCACATTTTTCACCGGGGTATCTCAAGCACACCGTATCGCTCGCGAAGAGATTTTTGGACCCGTGCTCTCTGTTATTACCTTCAGAACTCCAAGTGAGGCGATTGAAAAAGCGAATAACACTCCATATGGATTATCTGCCGGCATTTGGACTGACAAAGGCTCTCGAATTCTTTGGAGCGCCCAGCAGTTGAAGGCGGGCGTTATCTGGGCAAACACCTTTAATAAGTTTGATCCTGCCAGCCCATTTGGCGGCTACAAGGAATCTGGTTGGGGACGTGAAGGCGGCAGACATGGATTATCCGCTTATCTAAAAGGAGATTTCTCATGAGAGTTGATGTGAGAAAAACTTACAAGTTATTCATTGGCGGACAGTTTCCAAGAAGTGAATCAGGACGTAGTTATGAACTGCTTGATGCAAAAGGAAACTTCTTGGCAAACCCTGCGTTAGCCTCGAGAAAAGATCTACGTGACGCGGTTGTCGCTGCCAGAGGTGTTGCTGAAAAATGGGCATCAGCCTCAGCATTTAACCGCTCTCAGATTCTCTATCGCGTTGCCGAGGTGATGGAAGGTCGACGGGAACAGTTTGTATCAGAGGTTATGGCACAGGAAGGTGTCACTAAGGCCCAAGCCACAAAACAGGTAGATGCAGCGATAGATCTTTGGGTCTGGTACGCAGGTTGGTGTGACAAGGTTCCGACAATTTTCGGCTCTACAAACCCAGTCTCTGGCTCTTTCTATAACTTCACCACTCCAGAGCCGGTCGGCGTAGTTGCAGTATTTATAGATGACAACTCATCACTTCTCGATATTGTGCATGGTGTTGCACCGGTTTTGGCTGGTGGAAATGTAGTTATTGCTATTGCAAATGAGGAGTATCCGCTCTGTGCCATCACACTTTCTGAGGTAATCGCCACCAGCGATGTTCCGGGTGGTGTAGTAAATGTATTGACCGGCCGAACAGAGGAGTTAGCTCCTTGGGTAGCTTCACACATGGATATCGATGGCGTTGATGGCTCGGGTGTCGAACCAGCCGCATATGAAACTTTGAAGCGCGATGGAGCTGATAACTTAAAGCGCATCTACAGCTTCAAGGCTGAAGGTTCACCGCAGCGCATTATTAGTTTTATGGAAAACAAAACTGTCTGGCACCCAATCGGGATTTAGTTTTTTAACAAGACTTTCTCGTAACCTCTTAACGAGAAGGTTGGTCTTCTGATCGGCTCGCTAGCCAGTTGTAGATTAGGAAAACGCTTTATCAACGCAGGCAGCGAAACTGACATCTCCATGCGTGCCAGGGGAGCGCCGATGCAAAAGTGAATACCAGCTCCAAAACCAATGTGAGGATTGGGTTGGCGCGATATGTCGAACTCATCAGCGTTATTAAAAACCATTTCATCTCTATTAGCTGAGCCCAACAAACTAACGATTTTCTGCCCAGTCTTTATTGAGACCCCGGAGATCTCAATGTCACTAGTGGCGGTGCGCTCAAAGTATTGCAATGGTGAATCAAATCGCAAAAACTCTTCAATAGCGGTATCTGAATACTTATCTGGTTCACTGAAAAGCAAATCACGTTGCTTGGCGTGATTTAGAAGTGAGACCATCCCATTTCCAAAGCCATTAACGCTGGCTTCATGACCGGCGTTAAGCAATAGAACACAGGTGGCAATGAGTTCATGGGTTGATAACTTATCTCCAGCTTCATGAACCTGAGTCAACTCAGTAATCAAATCATTTTGCGGATTTTTCTTACGGTCCTCCATTAATCCACGCACATACTCGGCAAACTCATTGGCGGCTTTTTGCGCCTCAAGTTGATGAGCTAGAGGCGGGTTAACCTCATACATTTTTACAATTGATTGGGACCAGGGACGCAGTAGGTGCTCATCCTCTGGCGGGAAGCCCAAAAGCAAAGCGATGACCTTTACCGGAAGAGGTTCTGCGTAATCAGCGATGAGATCAAACGCGGTTGATTTTGAATCTATTTGATCAAGAAGTGAATCTGTAATTCCAGCAACCGCATCTCTCATACCTTCGATTCGGTTCCGGTTAAATGCTTTCAGAACTAAGCCACGTAATCTGGTGTGCTTTGGTGGCTCGCTATCCAAAATCGAGTCTGAGTGCAGCCAATTAAAAACGCTCCACTCTGACTCTGGGAGTCGATCCTGATAGATCCGACCAAGTCCTTTGTTCCGCAAAACCTCATTGGCATCACGATGAGTTGCAGCAAGAAAAACATTTAACTCAGGATGCCAGATTGGCTTATCAGCTTTACGTAACTCAGCGAGGTGAGGATAGGGATTATCAATCACTGCAGAGTTGCGAAAATCAATCATGTGACAAATCCTATCTTTCTAGATCGTATTAAAGGCAGCAGCCTGTGCTTTTGCATTCATCTCAACTAAATCTTCAAGAGTCCAGTTATGAATGTTGCTCATCAACTCGTACTCGCGGCTTAAAGTGGTATTGCTCATCAATCGGTTGTCGGTATTCAGAGCGATGTTAAACCCTAAGTCATGTAGCACCGCCGCGGGATGGCTCTCATAATTTGCAGCTGCTCCAGTTTGTAGATTAGAGGTGGGAGCCATTTCGAGATGGATCTGTAAATCTCGTATCATCTTTGCATCATCAGAGAGCCTTGGTGTATCTCCAGAAAGATCAATCTCATCTATCAATCGAACTCCGTGACCAATTCGCTTGGCACGACAATTAGTTATCGCATCCTGCATGGATTCAAAGGGAGCGGCCTCGCCAGCATGGATTGTGTAAGGAAAACCTTGATTATGAAGCAGATCAAAAGCCGCTCGATGATTGCTGGCTGGAAAACCTGATTCCGCGCCGGCAATATCAAAGCCAACCACGCCTTTATCCCGGTATCTCAAAACAGTCTCTGCTACCTCAAGGGAGCGGTTGGTATGGCGCATAGCGCAGGCTATGAAATTGGTTTCAATCCTGCGATTCAGTGACTTGGCTTCAATTACACCTTCGGATATTCCTTGCAGTGTTGCCTCAATAACTTGTGAGATTGAGAGGCCGCCTTGGGTAAACAACTCTGGTGCTCCACGGACCTCGGCATAAATAACTCCATCAAGCGCTAGATCAACGACGCATTCACGGGAGACGCGGACTAAGTTTTCATAACTTTGCATTACCGCAATGGTGTAATCAAAGTTCTTCAGGTATTTCTCAAGGGAACCTTCATTGCAACTGGCAAAAATTCTTTCCTGTAAAGACTCTGGATCATATGCAGGTAACTCCAGATTAATTTGCTGCGCAATCTCGATAATTGTTTTCGCTCGCAAGCCACCATCTACATGGTCATGTAGCAGGACTTTTGGTAACGCCGCAATGTCTTTTGCTAGTAACAAGGAATTCAGCGGATCAACTAGAGATTGTCTGGACCGAACGCCCAAGGCAATAGATCAGATAATGGAGCGGGGCCTTCTGGAGTCATGAATTGGGTATTTGGAGTGCTGTGCTCCCAGAGCAGCTGACGGCAACGGCCGCAAGGAGAAAGTGCATTTCCATGTGCATCCACACAGTAAATCGCCCGCAGAATTGATCGGCCGGTCAAAATCAAATTAGAGACCAAGCCACACTCAGCACATAGGCCTAATCCGTAGCTGGCGTTTTCGACATTGCATCCACTGACGATTCGACCATCTTCAGTAAGTGCTGCAACACCGACTGGGAAATTTGAATACGGCGCATAAGCCTTCTTCATTGCTGCAACAGCTGAACCCTGTAACTCTTCCCAATTGATTTCGCTCATGCGGTTAGTTTATTGGGCGGTAAGCATTTTGCGAAGGGTTTCTTCAATCACATCCATGATCTGGTCAGCCTGCAGTTTTGCATGATTCAGCTCGCCTTTAGTCACGACCTCGATATAACACTTGATTTTTGGCTCAGTTCCACTTGGTCTAATAATGATTCGGGTTCCGCCCTCCAAAAACATCCGCACTCCATTGGTGGGAGGTAGATGATCCTTTGGCGCCTCTAGATCATCAAATTGAGTCACTTTGTAGCCACCAATTTGCTCAGGAGTGCTATCTCTGAATTTTCCTAAAGTGTCGTTTATCTGTTTAACACTAGTGGTGCGAACCGAGATCTGGCGGGTAGCGTGGAAACCATGTCGGTTCCAGATTTCATCAAGTAAATCCAAGATTGTTTTTCCTTCAGCGGCCAAATCAGTTGCCATCTGCACCATCATCAAAGCAGCGCTGATTCCATCCTTATCATTAACTGAGGATGTATCTACCGCGTAACCCAGAGCTTCCTCATAGGCGAAGCAGAGATTTGGTAATTTGGAAAGCCACTTGAATCCAGTAAGAGTCTCTTGGAAGTTCACCCCATAATGTTGAGCAATCTTGCTAACAATCGTTGAGGAAACAATTGAGTTTGCCATTATGGAGTTGGCAGCCG
>RFSC01000160.1 GCA_009924185.1 Actinomycetota bacterium | reverse complement strand
TTGAACGTACCAAGCCGCACGTGAACGTTGGTACGATTGGACACGTTGACCATGGTAAGACGACGCTGACAGCGGCGATTACGACGATATTGGCGAAGAAGTTTGGTGGTGAGGCTAAGGCATACGATCAAATTGACGCGGCGCCAGAAGAGAAGGCACGTGGTATTACGATTAACACAGCGCACGTAGAGTATGAGACAGCGACGCGTCACTATGCACACGTTGACTGTCCAGGACACGCTGACTATGTAAAGAACATGATTACTGGTGCTGCGCAGATGGACGGTGCTATTTTGGTATGTTCAGCAGCGGACGGTCCGATGCCACAGACGCGTGAGCACATTTTGTTGGCACGCCAAGTGGGTGTTCCATACATTGTGGTGTTTTTGAACAAAGCGGACATGGTAGATGATGCTGAGTTGTTGGAATTGGTAGAGATGGAAGTGCGTGACTTGTTGTCCAAGTATGACTTCCCAGGTGATGACACACCGATTATCAAGGGTTCAGCGAAGTTAGCATTGGAAGGTGATCAATCAGAGATTGGTGAGCCATCAATTTTCCGTTTGGCAGATGCGTTGGATTCTTACATTCCTACGCCAGAGCGTGCGATTGACGGTGCGTTCTTGATGCCAGTAGAAGATGTATTCTCTATTTCAGGTCGTGGTACTGTGGTAACAGGTCGTGTAGAGCGCGGCATTGTTAAAGTAGGCGATGAAATTGAGATTGTTGGTTTGAAGGCGACGTTGAAGACGACATGTACGGGTGTTGAGATGTTCCGTAAGTTGTTGGATCAAGGTCAAGCTGGTGATAACGTGGGTGTGTTGTTGCGTGGTACGAAGCGTGAAGAAGTTGAGCGTGGTCAAGTATTGGCTAAGCCAGGTTCAATTACGCCACACACGAAGTTCACAGCAGAGATTTACGTATTGGGTAAAGATGAAGGTGGTCGTCATACGCCATTCTTCAATGGATACCGTCCACAGTTTTACTTCCGTACAACGGACGTAACAGGTGCGGTAGAGTTGCCAGCAGGTACTGAGATGGTGATGCCTG
>RFSC01000159.1 GCA_009924185.1 Actinomycetota bacterium | reverse complement strand
GCAATCTGTGACGCTCTGAAATCAACCAACCTAACTGTCCAGAGATCCAATAATGCGAATGCAATAAATCGTAATAACCCATCGGTAAGCGGGCTTCAACATGCATGAAAGATGACATCAACGCACAGATCTGTGATGGAAGTTCATCTTTAGAGATTCCATCATAAGGACCAGCTTCAAGATGTCTGACGGTTACACCATCTGCAATCTCAACTGAATCCGGTAACCCTGATTTATTTGCCCGAGTAAAGATATCCACGCCAATTCCTGCGGCTGCGATGCGTTTTGCACTTTCGACTACATAAACATTCATGCCACCGGCATCACCAATACCCGCTTGTTCGAGCGGGGAGGTATGCAACATCAAGGAAGCGATGCGGCGTTTGTGCTTAGCCATTAGAGACGAGTTTACTCGCCCTGATTTCTCCTACAACCTGGCCATCTCCGAGCACCTTTTCACGCTCAATATCTACTGAAATTCCTAGCTGCGAAAGAGTCGCAACAGCTAAAGCGCCTGCCCCGCGTTGAGAACCATCACTCATCTTCCAAACAATTACCTCACCATTAGCGGTGGCGATAATCATTACCCCTTCTGCACCATCTTTAACAAACAATCCACCAACTTTTTCCATCAACAAAGTCGGTAATCGACCAATTCCAGATACCAATACTGGATTGGTTCTACAAGCATTAACCACTCTTTGGTGAATTGGATCCGTTGAAATACTTAGATTTCTTACCGCGTTAGCCAGTGACTTTAATGAAAGTGCGAACAACGGTGCTCCACATCCATCTACCGCAACTTTGGAGATTTGCTGTCCGCTTAACTCTTCAAACTCTTTTTTAATGGCAACCTGCAATGGATGAGTCGGCTCCTTGTAAGAATTGAGATCCCAATTGTTGGCCACACAGGCCGCCAACATCGCAGCGTGTTTGCCGCTGCAGTTGGCTGCTAGTGAGGTTGGTGCCTTATCCCCCCAAGCTGTGCGCTCCTTTGGATCCAATGGTTTGTCCGGGGTATTGCGCAGTGCGTTTTCATCTAAACCAGCAC
>RFSC01000158.1 GCA_009924185.1 Actinomycetota bacterium | reverse complement strand
AACAGCGCGATAAGGAGAATCAATAATGAAACTAATCCTTACCCGTGAAGTATCAGGACTTGGTCATGCTGGCGATGTTGTAACCGTTAAAGATGGTTATGCACGCAACTTTCTAATCCCACGTGGATCTGCAATTGCATGGTCCAAAGGTGGAGAGACACAGATTGATGGAATCCGTCGCGCTCGCCAAAACCGCGAGATCCGCGATAAGGACCACGCTAATGAGATTAAGGCAAAGCTCGAAGCAGCTTCACTTGAGATCAAAGCAAAGGTTGGTTCAACCGGTCGTCTATTTGGTTCAGTAACTGAAAAAGACATCGCACTTGTTATCAAGAGCGCAACTGGTTTGGATATCGATCGTCACAAGATTAAGTTGGTTAAGCATGTTAAGAACCTCGGCAAGCACAGCGCCAAGGTTTCATTGATGACCGGTGTTGCAGCCAACATCACCATCAATGTTGTTGCTTAATTAAGAAAACTCTTAGAAAGGCCCGTCAGATACTGGCGGGCCTTTCTTATTTACGGCACCCTGTACCAATGAGGATTAGCCGCTTAACCGCAGCGACAATTGCAATTGCTTTAGTCACGGCTCTTCCCGCGGTTCACGCTGTTAAGCCCGGCACTACCTGCAAAAAAGCTGGCCAAACCACTGTTTTTAAAGGCAAGACATACACCTGTGTTAAATCTGGCAAGAAGGTAGTTTGGAATAAAGGTGTTCCAGTTAAGACAGCTGCACCAATACCTACTCCAACTCCCACTCCAACACCCACTCCCACTCCGTCACCATCCAAAACTCTGGATCCAAAGTACAAAAAGCAGGGCGAAAGTTGTCCTAGAGGCTCAGGAGATGTTGTTGGCTACGACAGCTTCGGGGTATTTGTTACCTTGATGTGCAATGGTTTTGATGACAGATACTTCCCAAGACCTGATGCGGCGCCATTAGATCAAAAAACCTTGAAGCCTATAAAGACCCCTTTGGGCCACATGAGTCAAAGAACTGACTATGCGACACCGCTACCGATATCTGGAAGCCCCAACACTCAGATTTCGCCAGAATTCGATTTAGCA
>RFSC01000157.1 GCA_009924185.1 Actinomycetota bacterium | reverse complement strand
TAGCACTTGGCACACTGTCCAACCTTGCTATCGCAGGTTAGAACAGAGCGAACCTTTACCTCAGCAACGCCTGCATCAACAAGGGTGTTGATGACGCGATCACCAAGATCAGATCCTGCAGCTGCGATGGTGTTGCCATCAACAACTACATCCTCTGCAAGTGTGCGACCGTAAATTGAGGTCTCAACATAATCATCACGGGTTAACTTGCCGTTGACAATGTTTGCAATCTTTAGAGTTAGACCGCGATCTGTACCGCAATCCTCTTCACGGATGATTACATCTTGTGCAACGTCGCAGAGACGACGGGTCAAGTAACCAGCATCAGCGGTACGAAGCGCGGTATCTGCAAGACCCTTACGTGCACCGTGTGTTGAGATGAAGTACTCAAGTACTGATAGACCTTCACGGAAGTTGGACTTAATTGGACGAGGAATAATTTCGCCCTTTGGATTTGCTACAAGTCCACGCATACCCGCAATCTGACGGATCTGCATCATGTTTCCGCGAGCTCCGGAGAAGACCATCATCCACACAGGGTTAGTGCGTGGGAAGTTATCTTCCATTTCCTTTGCAACTTCATTGGTTGCTTGGGTCCAGATCTCAATCAATTCCTGACGACGCTCATCATCGGTGATTAGACCCTTTTCGTACTGTGATTGAACCTTGTCAGCCTTTGTTTCATAGCCTTCAAGAATTTCACGCTTACGACCAGGTGTAACAACATCGACGATTCCGATTGTTGCGCCAGCGCGGGTAGCCCATGTGAAGCCAAGTTGCTTCAATTCATCAAGCACCGCAGCTACAACAACCTTTGGATAACTCTCTGCGAGATTATCAACGATCGCTCCAAGCGCCTTCTTTGTTACATCGTAATCAACAAATGGGAAGGTTTCTGGAAGAACTTCATTGAAGATCGCGCGGCCAAGAGTTGTTTCCTTGGTTACGAGTTCGCCATTTACATTAACGCGAATCTTGATCTTGGCTTGTAGAGAAACTGATTGTTGCTCATAAGCCATCAAGCCTTCAGCGATAGAGGTGAAGGAACGTCCTTCACCAACTTGATTCTCACG
>RFSC01000156.1 GCA_009924185.1 Actinomycetota bacterium | reverse complement strand
ATCAACTTGGTCATGATTCCACCCTTGGTTTCGATACCAAGTGAAAGTGGAGTTACATCAAGTAGCAGAACATCCTTTACCTCTCCCTTGATGACGCCGGCCTGCAAGCTTGCGCCTACAGCCACAACCTCATCAGGATTTACGCCCTTATTTGGCTCTTTTCCGCCGGTTAGCTCCTTAACTAGATCAACCACAGCTGGCATACGTGTCGAACCACCGACTAGAACAACGTGATCGATTTCAGAGATTGGAATTCCAGCATCTTTAAGTACTGCTTGGAATGGACGGCGGCAGCGATCAAGTAGATCTGCAGTCATCGCCTGGAACTGTGCCCGAGTAATTGTTTCATCCAAGAACAATGGGTTCTTCTCTGCATCTACTGTGATGTAAGGAAGATTAATAGATGTTTGCTGTGAAGAGGAAAGTTCGATCTTGGCCTTTTCTGCAGCTTCACGAACACGTTGCATCGCCATTTTGTCCTTAGCAAGATCTACGCCATTCTTTGCAGCAAAGGTCTTCACTAAGAAATCAACAAGTGCTTGATCCCAATCATCTCCACCAAGGTTGTTATCACCATTGGTTGCTTTAACTTCTACAACACCATCACCGATTTCTAGAAGTGAAACGTCAAAGGTTCCACCACCAAGGTCGAAGACCAAAATGGTTTGTTCTTTGTCGCCTTTATCTAGACCATAAGCAAGTGCTGCAGAGGTTGGCTCGTTAATAATACGAAGCACATTTAATCCGGCGATTTCGCCAGCTTCTTTTGTTGCTTGACGCTGTGCATCATTGAAGTAGGCAGGCACGGTAATAACCGCATCGGTAACTGTGTCACCAAGATAAGCCTCTGCATCTCTCTTTAACTTCTGCAAGATACGCGCAGAGATTTCCTGTGCGGTGTACTTCTTGCCATCAACATCCATGGTCCAGTTAGTGCCCATGAGAACGGATAGTGCGATCAACATTGGTGACAGCTTGACGCTTTGCTACCTCACCAACGAGCACCTCGCCATTCTTTGCAAATGCGACGATAGATGGAGTGGTGCGGGCACCCTCCGCGTTCGCGATAACGGTGGGCTCGCCACCTTCAAGAACG
>RFSC01000155.1 GCA_009924185.1 Actinomycetota bacterium | reverse complement strand
ACCTCAGATTCTACTTTAATGATGGCGGTTACCAGGTAATTGCCGCTCAAAAGACGCTCAGAATCAAGGTATGTGACCGAGGTGACTAGCGGGGACCACATACCGGCCTTGCCGTACGAGACGGATGGGCGGTAGTCGAAGCCACGGGAGTCGCTGACGAGCTGCTGGGAGATGAAGATATTGGCAGCGCCCTTATCGGTCTTGGCGACCTGAGAAAGGGTCAGCTCTGTCTCGGAAAGTACTGGCTGGCGGTTGGTTATGTATAGGGAACCAAGCGCGCCACTTGAGTCGGTCACGGTGAATCCGGTTGGAACTCCGCTGCGATCAAGACCAGTAAAGCTGAAGGAGGCTGCCTTTGCATTCACAACTGATTGCTGTGACTTGGCAGCTGCGGTTGCAGAAGCGGATGCTGAAGGAGCGGCCATTGGGCTCTCTTCGCTTGCCTTAGGTGCGGCACCGGCTGTTTCGGATGAGGAAACAGATTCTTCTGCGGTGATGTTAGGAAGATTGGAATCGGTTGGCATTGAGTTGAAGCCAAGGAATGCGAAGAAGACAAGGATCAATGAGAGTGCAGCTTTGCTGGACTTCTTGGCGATCTCTGCGGTCTTCTTGTAGGTGGTTGAAAGCATGTCGAGAGCGGTTAGGCCACGCTCTTTATCGATAACAAGCTCGGACATTACGCGGCGTAGTGAGGTACGGGCGCGGGAAACTGTGTGGCGCACTGCGGACTCTTTGATACCGAGTTCGGCGGCGATTTCTTCGGTGGAGCGGCCTTCCATCTCCCACATAACAAGGGCGGCGCGCTCTGCAGGTGAGAGCATCGCAAGGGCTTGGCGGACGATCGCGGCATCATCAGCGGCGGCGATTACATCAGCGTGATCCTTGTTGTCGATCCATTGGGATTCAAGCTCGGCGGTGGCATCGTCGATAACTACGAGGTTTGGGCGACGTCCTTCGATACGGAAGATATCGATGCAGAGGTTTTCGATGGTGCGGTGCATGTAGCCAAGCGCGTGATCAGCGGATTCAAGCTCAGGGGCCGCGAGCATGACCTTGATTAGGGCGTCTTGGATTACTTCTTCAGCGCGAGCGCTGTCTTTCAGGATGCGT
>RFSC01000154.1 GCA_009924185.1 Actinomycetota bacterium | reverse complement strand
CGTTGGTTATCGCTTTAACACCAGCCCTAAAGATCAATCCCTATCTGATCAACTCTCTTGATTACTCAGCTCTCTCACCTCGATGAAAAAATTCAAGGTGATGTTTTAAAGTTAATCTCAGCTGCAGCAGATCATGATGGCGTGCCACCAGTTAGCGAACACGTATTACTTCACCTACGTCATGGCGGCGACAAAGCCGATACCCACTTAATCGCTACAAAAGACAATCAAATCCTGGGTTATGCCCACTTAGATCTAACTGATGAAGTAGAAGGCCCCAGCGCAGAGTTAGTCGTCCACCCCGATTATCGCAAGCAAGGTGTCGGCCAAGAGCTGCTCAAAGCCTTACACAAAGCCTCTAACAACACTCTTCGACTTTGGTCCCACGGCGATCTACCTGGCGCCAAAAACATCGCGGAAAAGAGCGGCTTCAAAAGGGTGCGCACCGTTATTCAGATGCGCCGCTCACTCAACGATCCAATCCCTGAACTCAGCAAAGAGATCACCATCAGAAACTTCCTACCAGGAATCGACAACGATGAATGGATTGCACTAAACAACAAGGCCTTCATTAATCACCCAGATCAGGGCAATTGGAGTTCAAGAGATTTAGAGATTCGCATTAAAGAGAACTGGTTTGATCCCCAAGGCTTTTTAATCGCAGAAGAAAATCAAAAGATGACTGGTTTTTGCTGGACCAAAATTCATGGCGGTCACTCACATAAACACTCTCACCATGAGGAAGAGCATGACCACGATCCCATCGGCGAGATTTACATTATGGGTGTTGACCCCTCTCACTCCGGTAAAGGAATTGGCAAAGCGGTCACCATCGCAGGACTGCGTCATATGCGCTACCAAGGCATCTTCTCGGCCATGCTTTACGTCGATGCCGACAACACCGCCGCAATCGCGCTATATCAGTCACTCGGCTTTACCGAATGGGGGCGTGATGTGCTTTATCGCTATACGATTTCACAATGATTACCCTGCCCAAAACTGATCTAACTGTTCATCCCCTCTGCCTTGGCGGCAATGTCTTTGGCTTTAGCGCCGATGTTGCTAATTCCGAGGCGGTACTTAGTTATTACTTTGATAATGGCGGCAACT
>RFSC01000153.1 GCA_009924185.1 Actinomycetota bacterium | reverse complement strand
CTCATCTGCGAATTGTTTCAAAGTTCTGCAGCTTTGCTCATCGACACTTTTCTTAAATCTGTCGGAGCGAGAATTTAGCGCCGCAGCTACTTTTGCCCGGTGATCACGCTGGCGCTTACTGCGATGTTGATGAGCTCTATTCAGGGAGTTCAGGGACAGGAGTTGTCTGTTTCGCAGACCCAAATCAAACCCAACTCCCGCGTAGTAGTTACCGGAAAAGGCTTTGATCCAAAGGTCGGAATCTATTTGGCGTTTTATCCCTGAGTATGGACAGATGCCAACTCCATGTGGTGGCGGTGTAAACATGTCAGGTAAATCTAAATCCAGTATTTGGATCTCCAACAACGCGCCGGCATATGGCAAAGGGTTAGCGGTTAAGTTTGGAAAAAATGGCAGCTTCAGACAAACACTGCGCTTGTCACCCATGATTAATGATGTTGATTGTCGAAAAGAGCGTTGTGCTATCACGGTGCGAGCTGATCACACCCGCAGCGATAATCGAAACTACGATCTTTTTATCCCAATTAAGTTCACCAGCAGATAAATAGGAGCCAACTATGAAACGTATCGCCTTACTTGTTGTGTTAACGCTAGCTTCATTGTCAATTCCTAACTCCGCTTTCGCTGCCAACATGGTTATCAAGCCATCTAAGACAACTGATTTGGCGGCTGAAGAAAACATCTCCATCACCCTAGAAAAGTTTCCTTCTAAAGCTGGAATTTATCTGCAACAGTGTCTACAGGCACCAAGTGGTGCTCGTGCTGAAGATTGCAATGCACAGACCCAGCTCTGGATTACCAACATGCGTGGTGGTTCATTTACCCCAACCAGCGCTATTACTATGAAACTAGTGGCCAAGTTTGGAAATGTTGATTGCACTACCCAAAAGTGCGGAATTTTCGCCCGTTATGACCACACCGCCGGCACCGATACCTCTGAGGATCAATTTATTCCAATTACCTTCGCCGCTAATCCAGTAGTTGTAGTTGCACCACCAAAGGTGATTGAAAAGCAATCAATCGCAACACTTCCTAAATCTCTGAAGGCTGGTAAGCGTCTATCGCTACCTATTCAAACCAATCAGGGTATCAACATCACTTATCGCTCTGCATCTACCAAGATCTGTACCGTTAAGGAC
>RFSC01000152.1 GCA_009924185.1 Actinomycetota bacterium | reverse complement strand
GTGACCGGACCCCCATTGTCTATCAAGGGAATTAAGGCTCCAGTGGATTGAAGTCTCATCCAGCCCAGGAAATCAAGTGATTTCATAAAATCCTGCGCTAGGTGAAAGAGGATGACTTTGAAGTCGGAGAGGGCAAAGTGTTGCTTTGCTCTGTTTGGCTCGCTTTCAGCAAACACATTGAAATTCCATGATTCCAAGGTGTTTTGCATGAATTTGCGGTCAATAGCGTTGTTGTCAATTATTAAAGCGGTGTTGTTTGAAGTAATCATGTCGGGAACATAATGTGTTAGCGGTCGCAGTAATTGACTTTGGATATACAAAGACTTGTCTCGAAAAAAGTGTGACTATTCCGAAGGTAACAACTTGGCGTTTTGGTTTTAGGGTTTGAGTGTATTCAACCAATACATTATTAATCCTCTAAAGACAAGGAATTGTATGAAAATCAAGATTACAGCCGCTACTTTGGCAGCCTTGACCTCGCTATCAATCGGAGTGGCACAGGCAGCTGATTACAGCTTTCCAACAGGCATGAGCGTCTCTGTAGAGAGAGATACAGTACCGAGCTACAAAGAAGGCTCCAATGTGGTTTACAAGGTCAACAATTACTTCAATGTCATCATGCCAAATGGCGATACTGAATTCGTATTGAAAAACGAAGCCGGCGACTTACTCCCTTTTTCCAAAGAAGGAGATAGATATTTCGTCGATGCGGAGATAGCAGTAGGAAATGTTGTCTATTGGGGTCCTGATGCAGAAAGTGTTGCTGATCCAGTTCGGGTAATGATTGAAGGAATCAACATTGGTCATATTCACTTTTCAAGTTCTTCAGCCAAACTCAGTACAGCTGGCAAGAAAGCTTTGCGCTTGATGGCTCAGGAGATGGCTGACAGCAACCTAACTAGCGCCTACTTGGTAGGTATGACTGATCGATCAGGTGGCAATGAAGCAAATGTAGCCCTCTCGGCTAAGCGAGCTGAGGCTGCAGCCGCATACCTGGAGAAGAGACTGGATGCTCTGGGCATAATGAATGCGGTCATCAGAACAGAATCAATGGGGGAGTATCTATCAGCAAAGGCTGATGGAACTACCAATGAGTTTGACCGCAAGGTTTCGGTGCTCATTTATCCAACTGTGTAAGGCCTTAACAATGGGGCGCCACTTTCAAATAA
>RFSC01000151.1 GCA_009924185.1 Actinomycetota bacterium | reverse complement strand
TTGCGACCAAGCACCTTAAAGAGCAGATCATTGCCCCGCAGTTTGCGCAGCTAGAGATTGCGCTGCAGGTGGCGCAGGTTGATACCGATTTACTCGGCACCTTCACCGGCGAGATAGAGCGCACCGGTACCCCTAAAGAGGTAGCGCTGCGAAAGGCTCGGTTGGGCATGCAGGCCACGGGTTTGCCGTATGGAATCGCCTCTGAGGGCTCAATTGGGCCAGATCCGATGGTGCCATTCCTGCCTTCCGATATCGAATGCCTGGTCTGGGTTGATGATTTATTGGGCATTGAGATTGTGGAGTTTCATCGCTCGATGGAGATAGTCGCAGCGCATGCGGTGATTGATTCTGGTTTTGATTTAGAAGAGTTTTTAAAGAAAGCGGATTTTCCTAATCATGGTTTGATTGTTAAATCTAAAGAGAGAATTACTAAGGGCATTACTAATCGTGCTGACTTAGAAAAAGCTTTAGCGGAAAACGCCATAAGTATTGAAAGTGATCTGCGCTCACAGTTCTCTCCATCTAGGCAGAAAAATATTGCTGCGGTGTCACAACAGTTGGTGGGTCGTTTGGCGGCTTTATGTAAGGAGTGCCAAACCCCAGGTTTTGGAGTGGTGGGAAATCTTTATGGTTTGGAATGCATCGAGTGTAAAAACTTTGTAGAGCGCGCGGTACAGGGCAAGGTTTTGGGTTGTGCTAAATGTGATTACAAAGAAGAGATTGAAAATGAGAGAAGTTTTGTACAACCTGCGGATTGCGATTACTGCAACCCTTAATTATCTTTAACGAACTTCTCTGGTGAGTTGTACTTCGGTGCGATATCGCCAAACTTTGCAAAGTGTAGAAGTGATGCGACAGTAATTGTGCGGGTCGGTCCGTTACGGTGCTTAGCAACAATTAAATCCGCTTCGCCGGAACGGTTTTGTGAGTCATACATATCATCACGGTGCAGCAAAATAACTACATCTGCATCCTGCTCGATAGAACCTGATTCACGAAGATCGGAAAGCATCGGCTTCTTATCAGAGCGCTGCTCTGGAGAACGGTTTAGCTGTGAGATAGCGATAACTGGAACATTTAACTCTTTTGCTAACAGCTTTAGTTGGCGGGAGAACTCGGAGACCTCTTGCTGACGATTCTCTACCCGCTTGCCAGAGGTCATCAACTGTAG
>RFSC01000016.1 GCA_009924185.1 Actinomycetota bacterium | reverse complement strand
GGCGCCCCATAATTGGTTTGAGCGCTCAACTCTCCTTGAACCAAGCGGACCGCTTGACCCTCCCTGACATCAACTGCAGGCAATAACTCAAGTTGTTTCATAGTGAATCCACCCAATTACTAACTACCTTTAGACCAGCCACTCCGCTTTTCTCAGGGTGGAACTGTGTAGCGGTAATCAAATCAGTCTCAATTGCAGCAATAAAGCTCTCACCATAATTGCAGCTGATGTTTGTAGCACCAGAGACCTTAGATTTAACCGCATAGCTGTGTACAAAATAAAACCTCTCACCACCTAGTTCGGCAAATGAACCGGTTGCTTTATCTGTCTCTATCTCGCTCCACCCAATGTGTGGCAGAACTGGTGCAGTTAACTTCTCTACCTTTTGCGGAAAGACTCCCACTCCCGTAATTCGCTCACCGTTAAACAACTCATCGCTTTCGGCAAACAACACCTGCATCCCAACGCAGATTCCGAGAATCTTGCGGCCGAGCTCAAGCCGTTCCTTGATCACCTGATCGCCTTTAACCGCTCTCAAACCCTTCATGCAGGCACCAAAGGCACCAACGCCAGGAATTACTAACCCATCGGCCTTTACAGCGGTTTGGTAATCAGAGGTGATGACAACCTTTGCTCCAGTTTTTTCACAGGCCCGCTGAGCAGATCTGATATTTCCTGAGCCATAATCCAGAATCGCTATCAAAGAACGCCTTTAGTGGAGGGCACTCCGGAGGTACGAGAATCTAGAGCGACCGCATCTTTAAATGCTTGAGCTACAGCTTTGAACTGCGCCTCCAAAACATGGTGCGCATTTCTTCCTTCCAAAACCCTAATGTGAAGTCCTATACGCGCCTCTGCAACGATTGACTCCCAAATGTGTTTTCCAAGAGTGGTGTCAAAGGTTCCAATCAACTCCACAATCTCAGGTTGGCGATGTACCAAGTAGGGACGACCGGAAAGATCAACCGCTACCTGAACTAAAACTTCATCAAGTGGAACAAGGGAGTTTCCAAATCTCCTAATTCCGGATTTATCGCCCAATGCTTCCCGCAGCGCTTGACCAAATGCCAGTGAGGTATCTTCAACGGTATGGTGTGAATCGACATCTACATCACCAGTTGTTTTTACTGTGAGATCAAAACCAGAGTGCTTACCGAGCTGCGAGATCATGTGGTCGAAAAAAGGAACTCCGGTGGATACATCTATCACACCGGTGCCATCAATTTTGAGTTCAACCAGAACAGAGGATTCCTTTGTGGTGCGCTCAACTCGGGCAAATCTTGGATTGGTCATGAGCGCAATTATCCCCCATTACCCGGGGTTGTGGCGACCGGATTTTTGATTTAAGAATGTAGGGCTTGTTGCAGCGCCGCTAAAAAGGCTTTGTTCTCAGACTCTGTTCCGATTGTCACCCTTAGGTAACCGGCAATACCCACATCGCGGATCAGCACTTGCCTATCCACCAATCTCTGCCACAACTCTTGAGAGCTTGCTTTAAATCCCGAGAACATTAAAAAGTTGGCATCTGAAGAGATTACATTAAGACCCAGCTTTGATAACTCCTGCTCCAAAAAATCCCTGGAGTTCTTTATTTGCTCAACCTGCTGCTGTAAACCAGATTGATTTTGCAATGCAGCGAGCGCTGCGGCTTGTGTCAATTCACTCAGGTGATAAGGAAGTCTCACCAAAAGCATCGCATCTATCAAAATGGGATTAGAAATCATGTAGCCAAGTCGAGCGCCCGCAAAAGCAAAGGCTTTACTCATGGTTCGAGAAACAATCAGATTTGGGTGATCCTTAATGATTGTGACCGCCGAGCTCTGCTTAGAAAACTCAGCATAAGCCTCATCAACCACCAGTATTGCACCAACTGACAGGGCAATCCCTGCCACTTCTGCAATATCGGTTAATGAAATGGAGCCGCCGGTAGGGTTGTTTGGGGTAGTTAGAAAAACAATTCCAGGTCTTTGCGTTTTGATGGCCTCCATCGCCACATCCAATTCAAAGATAAACTCTGGTCCTCTGGAGATGGAAATCCATTCCTTGCCCACTGATTTAGTAATAAGCGGATGCATCGAATATGAAGGCTCGAAGCCCATAGCATCTCCAGCAAAGGCCATAACGATGCTTTGTAAGATTTCATTACTACCGTTGGCCGCCCAGATTTGTTCATAACTAAAATCAGTCTTTGAAATTCCATTTATGTAAGCAGCTAATGAGGTTCGCAGCTCAACCGCATCACGGTCTGGATAGCGATTTAGATTTCCTACCCGTTTTGAAATCTCAGAGATAATCTTGCTCTGCAGGCCCTCCTCTAAATGGTAAGGGTTTTCATTGGTGTTCAACCGAACCTGTGCTGGTATCTGCGGCGCACCATAAGGTTTCAGGGCGCGGATATTTTCATTTAGCGAGAGCCACTCCGGCCAACGTTGGTTCATTTATTGCTGCCCGGCTCTTCAAATCTAGCGGCAACCGCCTCGCCATGCGCCGGCAAATCTTCGGCATTAGCGAAGGTAATGACACTGGAAGCTATTTCTCTTAAGGCTCGCTCGTTGTATTCAACAAAGTGCAAGCCACGTAAAAAAGTTTGAACTGATACGCCACTGGAATGACAGGCGCATCCACCAGTGGGAAGCACATGGTTGGAGCCAGCCAAATAATCACCCAACGAAACTGGCGAGAAACGACCTAGAAAAACCGCTCCGGCATTTCGAATCTCGCGGCTAGCCTGTTTCGGATTAGCCACCTGCAATTCAAGATGTTCGGCGGCATAAGCATTAGCAGCTGCGAGTGATTGCACTAAATCATCGGTAATCGCTATCGCTGATTGAATACCCTGCAAAGCCTCTTTGATTCTCTCCGAGTGCTTGGTTTTAACTACTCGTTGGGCCAGCTCTTTCTGCACTTGCTGGGCTAATTCAACGGAATCTGTAATCAATACAGCCGCGGCAATGGTGTCATGTTCTGCCTGACTAATTAAATCTGTCGCAACATCACTAGCTAGAGCTGTTGCGTCAGCAACTATGGCAATCTCAGTTGGGCCAGCCTCTGAATCAATGCCAATTACTCCACGCAATGCTCGCTTTGCAGCTGCCACATAAATATTGCCTGGGCCGGTTACTAGATCTACTTTCTCCAATACCGCATTGTCAGAGTTATTTGATTTTGAGTTAATTCCGTAAGCGAAGGCAGCAATAGCTTGAGCACCACCCATGGAGTAGACCTCATCAATTCCTAGCAATGCGCAGGTGGCCAGGATTGTCGGATGTGGCCAGCCATTATTTTCTTTTTGAGCCGGCGAAGCTAGGGCGATACTTGTTACGCCAGCGATTTGTGCTGGTACCGCGTTCATAATCACCGAGCTGGGATATACCGCTCTGCCTCCAGGAACATACAAACCAACTCGATCAACTGGGATCCAACGTTCCTCAATCTCGCCACCATCAACTACGCGAGTAGTAGTGCTACCTCGCTTTTGATCGAGATGAACTATTCGGACCCTTCTAATCGCCTCCAAAATGACCTGCTTAAGTGCTGGATCAAGTTGTTGCAATGCTTTATCAATTACAAGTTTTGGAACCCGAATTGACTCAGGAGCCACGCCGTCGTACTTAAGGCTTAAATCTTTTAAGGTTGATTCATCGCCCTCTTTAACCGCCTGAATTATTGGCTTAACTGCAAGTAAAGCGGCATCGATATCAAACTGTGCACGCGGCAACAATCTTTGATACTCAGATTTTGAGAGCCTGCGACCACGTAGATCTACTACCCGCATCAACTCACTCACCGCCCTATTCTAAAGCGAGCGAGAGATTTGTGGCTTGTAATTTAGACCAAGCAGTCAGGGCCCAGAATAGATTTCAAATCAGCGCTCAAACTGGGCGAAGCGGTGACCTTTAATCCATCATCCAATCGCAGGATGGTGTTTTTAGCTCCACCTTCAATCTTGAGGTGCACCTCTCTAGTTCCAGGATGAGAACGCAGGATCTCTTTCATGCGATCGACAATTGGTGGTGTGCATCGTTCAGCCTCTAGACGGATTATAAATGGACCAATTGGTGCTTGATTAATGTCAGGCATAGATAGATCAATCGCCGTTACCTGAGGGGTTTCCTCCCTTTTATCAATTCTTCCCCTGACAACAACTATGCGATCCTCAATCAAGTTCAAGGCGTGTTGTTGGTAGGTGCTAGAGAAAAAGCGCACATCAATCGCTCCTTCTAAATCCTCGATGGTGACAATCGCCCAAGATTGCCCTTGTCTGCTGACTTTACGTTGGACGCTTGTAATTAAGCCTGCAATAGTTACGGTTTGTTCATGCCCGACAACATCATCAAAAATCTGACTAATCGTTATGTCTGTTGCAGATTTCAATACATGTTCTACGCCAAGCAATGGGTGATCTGAGACATACAAGCCCAACATCTCTCGTTCATAGGAGAGTAAAAGCGCCTTTTCCCACTCCGTTTCATCTATCTGCAACTCAACTCCAGATACGGCAGATGGAGTGGCTAAATTAGCGCCACCAAATAAATCAAACTGACCGATGGACTCGGCACGTTTTGTCTCCATAACTGAATCAATCGCTTCAAGATAGATATTCATCAAACCTTTTCTGGAATGGCCCAGAGAGTCAAAAGCTCCAGCCTTAATCAGCGACTCAATAGTTTTCTTATTGCAAACATGAACATCAACTTTCGCCAAGAAGTCACCAAATGATGTATAGCGCCCCTTCTCAATGCGATTTTTTGCAATTGAGGCAACCACATTCTCACCAACATTGCGGATTGCAGCCAAGCCGAATCTGATGTCCTGACCAGTCGGGTGTACTCGCCATTTGAATCATTGACATCAGGTGGCAAAACCTTTATCCCCATGCGTCGGCACTCATTAAGATAAAGCGCAGATTTATCCTTGTCATCTCTAACGCTAGTAAGCAGAGCTGCCATGTATTCCGTTGGATAGTTGGCTTTTAGGTAAGCGGTCCAGAATGACACCACTCCATATCCAGCACTATGGGCTCGGTTAAATGCGTAATCTGAGAATGGAATCAAGGTTTTCCATAGCTCCTCAATCGCTACACTAGAAAAACCATTGGTGCGCATGCCCGCTTCAAAGTGGACATACTCTTTATCAAGAATTTCCTTGTTCTTTTTACCCATCGCTTTTCTGAGCAAATCTGCGCGACCAAGAGAGAATCCCGCCAATTTCTGCGCAATAGCCATTACCTGCTCTTGATAAACAATCAAGCCATAAGTGTCATCGAGAATCTCCTTTAGAGCCTCGCTCAACTCTGGATGGATTGATTCGATTCTCTTTCGTTTATTCTTTCGATCAGCATAATCATTGTGCGCATTAACACCCATGGGACCAGGGCGATACAGTGCAATTACCGCCGAAATATCTTCGAATGAGTCTGGAACCATGGATCTAAGTAATGCACGGATCGGCGCGCTATCTAATTGGAATACTCCAAGTGTGTCCCCGCGAGATAGCAACTCAAAGGTTTTTTGGTCAGACAGAGGAAGATCCTCAAGTACAAGACTCTTGCCTTGATTGTTCTTGATGTTAAGCAAACAATCATCTAGGACCGATAAGTTTCTTAGGCCCAAGAAGTCCATCTTTAGCAATCCTGTTGACTCGCAGGCTCCCATATCAAACTGGGTAATGATTGCTCCATCTGCCTCACGACGATGAATTGGAATTACATCAAGAAGCGGCTCACGACTCAAAATAACTCCGGCGGCGTGAACCCCCCACTGTCGCTTTAATCCTTCAAGGCCTCTCGCCATATCAACAATAGTTTTTGAGTCTGGGTCTGTCTCGTAAATATTTCTGAACTCTTGGGCCTCGGCATAACGATCATTTTCTTTATCAAATACGCCTGCTAAAGAAATGTCCTTGCCCATGATTGCTGGCGGTAGGGCCTTAGTCAGTTTTTCGCCAATCGCATATGGATATCCAAGTACCCGTGTTGAATCCTTAATCGCCTGCTTGGATTTAATTGTTCCGTAGGTGATTATTTGAGCCACGCGATCATCACCATACTTATTGGTGGCATATCTGATCATCTCGCCACGTCTACGCTCATCAAAATCTAGATCAATATCAGGCATTGAAATACGTTCTGGATTCAAAAAACGCTCAAAGAGCAACCCATGCTTAATTGGGTCTAAAGCGGTAATTCCAAGAGCGTAGGAAACTAAAGAGCCAGCCGCTGAGCCACGCCCGGGTCCAACTCTGATTCCTTGGGATCTCGCGTGATTAACCAGGTCGGCAACAACTAAAAAGTAACCCGGAAAGCCCATCTTGGTCATTACTTCAAGTTCGTAGTTCAATCTCTCGATATAGCCATCTGGAATTACATTGTTGAAACGGTTTTGCAAACCCTTATGAGCCTCTTTAACCAGCCAGCTGTCCTCAGTTTCGCCCGCGGGAACTGGAAACTTTGGCAAGAGATTTTCATTTTCTCGCAATGTTATGTTGCATCGTTCAGCAATCAAAAGAGTATTGTCACATGCAGATTCAATTTCTTTGAAAATACGCCGCATGGTCGCGGCATCCTTCAAATAGAACTCGCTGTTTTCAAATTTGAAGCGTTTGGGGTCGGCCAGAGTTGAGCCAGATTGAATACATAACAAGGCCTCATGATGCTTTGCATCTTCAGCATATGTGTAATGTAAATCGTTGGTTGCAAGTAGCGGCAAACCCAATTCTTTGGCTAACTTCAATAGATCTTCTTTTACCCTACGTTCAATCTCAATTCCATGATCCATGATCTCGACAAAATAATTCTCCGCACCAAAAATATCTCGGTAAGTCGCTGCGGCTGCTCGCGCTTCCTTGTATGCACCCATACGGATTCGGGTCTGAATCTCTCCGCCAGGACATCCTGTTGTAGCAATTAAGCCTTGGGAGTGCTGTGAGATAAGTTCTCGATCCATGCGCGGCTTGTAATAGAAGCCCTCTAACGAAGCTAGTGAGGAAAGCTTAAAAAGATTTGCTAACCCAACGTTGTCTTCAGCTAACAAGGTCATGTGGGTGTAGGCGCCACCACCGGAAACATCATCCTCTCCACCTTCAGCCCACTTAACTCTCTTTTTATCGAAACGAGATTCTGGAGCCACATAAGCCTCAATGCCGATTATGGGTTTCACTCCAGCTTTTTTCATGGTCTTATAAAAATCAAAAGCGCCAAAGACATTGCCGTGATCTGTCATCGCAATCGCACCATCGCCAGTGCGTGCTACTTCTTGGGCTAGCGTTTCGATTCGAGCGGCGCCATCGAGCATGGAGTACTCGGTATGCACATGCAGATGGACAAAACCTTGGCTCACGGTCGGCGAGATTACTCCCTGGGGCCTATTTAACGGTTAGCAACTCTAAGGCGCGTTGCAGATCCGCCGGCAGGGGCGCATGGAGTGTGATGCGCTCATCAGTTGAGGGTTGAGTGAAGCTCAACTCGATGGCGTGGAGCCAAGGACGTTTCAACTCTAGCCGAGCTGCTAAGACTGGGTCGCCACCGTAAGCAAGATCTCCTACCAACGGATGTCGGAGAGCATTGAAGTGAACTCTAATTTGATGGGTACGACCGGTCTCTAACTCCACTCTAAGCAAGGAGGCGCTCGAGTAAAACTCTAGAACTTCATAATGAGTGATACTGGGTTTGCCATCAGCTACAACTGCAAAGCGGTAATCCTCGCGGGGATGTCTTCCAATCGGTGCGTCGATAGTTCCTTCACTTGGATCAATGTGGCCTTGCACCAGAGTGTGATAAACCTTTTTAACAGTTCGATTTCTAAACTGATTTTTCATCGCCGTGTACGAGTTTTCATTCTTTGCCAGCAACATTAATCCAGAAGTTCCAGCATCAAGTCTTTGCACAATGCCTTGGCGCTCTTGTGGTCCTGAAGTCGAGATGCGGTATCCCCTCGCAATTAAAGCTCCAACCACAGTTGGCCCCATCCATCCTGGGCTGGCGTGAGCTGCGCATCCCACGGGTTTATTAACAACAACTACATCATCGTCATCGTAAACAATTTCTAACTCCTCAATCGGAGTTGGCTTGAGCTCTAGTGGGTCAAATGGCTCCGGCAGAGTAACAATCACTCGATCGCCGACCCGTACCCGATCTGATTTGGACAACGGTTTTTTTCCTTGGACTACATCACCGGCATTAAGTAAATCCGCGACATTACTTCGGGAAAGCTCTAGGAGTTTAGACAGCGCCGAATCAACCCGCTCCCCATCCAAATCCTGCGGAATCAATACCTCTTTACGCTCTCGATTTGATGTCATTAAGCGCTCCGATTTGGTTTCTCAAATGGCTGGACATTTTTCATGGCCAAAATGGTGAGCAAAACTCCAGCACAAACTATTGCGGAATCCGCCACATTAAAAATCGGCCAATTAGGCAATTTAATCCAATCCACAACCTCGCCCTGCCACACCCCAGGCGGGCGTACAGCACGGTCCCAAAGATTTCCTAACACACCTCCAAGCAGCAACGCTAAACCTACGGCCCAGCCTGTGTTGTGCACTTTGCGCATGTAGAAAATTATGAAAGCGGCTACGCACAACTTCAAAGAGGACAGTAATGGCGTGGCATTGGTAGCCAAACTAAAACCGGCACCCGGGTTGGTTCCATAAGTAAGTTGTAAAAACTCACCTATAACTCTGACCGGTTCGCGAAACTGCAAATAACTTGCCGCCCAGTTTTTGGTAATTAAATCAACGGCAAAAACTAATGTTGCTATTGAAATGAATAGTCGTCGCGCGCGGTTTGCACGTGACGACTCTAGCGGCGCTCTTCCTTCTGTTTGCATATCATGCAAAGAGTTGCGCGCGGGAATACCTGCAGACGAGCTTTGCCGATGGCATTTCCGCAATCTTCGCAACGACCGTATGACTTATTATCAATGCGCTCTAATGCACGCTCTGTTTGCAAAACCATATCTCGAGCGTTATAGACCAATGAGATTTCATGTTCCCGCTCAAAAGTTTTCGCCCCGGCATCGGCTTGATCATCACCGGCACCTACACCAGATGCCTCAATCAAATCATCCATTTCGCTTTCAATCTCTTCTAACTCTTTCTTGAGTCGAACCAGATCTTTAGCTAAATCTGAACGGATCGCCTTTAACTCAGTTGCGCTCCAACTTTCCTCTCCCTCGCTGATAAATGGTGCGGGAGCGGCCTTAATTGGTTTGAGAGCTGGCGCCTTCTTTCCTGGTTTTGGCTTGCGTACTGGCGGTGGGAGAACTAGTCGCTTCTCTTCAACAACTACAACATCGCTGGCTTCAACCTCTGGCTTGTACACCGAGATGGTGGTAGCTCCACCTTTAGCTGTACTACTAGTAAGAGCGGTTTTGTGGGCACCCTTCATAATCTCTGCTGCGGGTTTCTTGACTGGCGACTTCTTGGCTAAGGACGGGCGTACCGGGGCCTTCTTTACCGGGGAGTTCTTGACCGGAGCCTTTTTGGCTGGAGCTTTCTTGGCCTCAACCTTCTTTACTGGCGGCTTCTTGGCTGGAGCTTTTTTGGCTGGAGCTTTTTTGGCTGGAGCCTTCTTTGCTGGCGGTTTTTTGGCAGGAGCTTTTTTCAGCTTCGCAACCGCTTTTGATAACTTCTTTTTCAATGCCACAACGGCGAAGGCTAAAGGTTTGCATGAATAAACGCCACTCGCCTCGCTTACCCGTAGGTTAAGGCTCTGATTAGTAGGTTAGAATTGAGGCCTTGCAAAAAGACCTGTAACCAGGATTCGCAGTGATCAGGCCATCACCTGTTAGCGAGTTGGAAGAAGTGGGCTCACGCCAGCATCACGGTGACTCATCTAGAACTAACGGCAAGGAAAGTAAGTGGTGAACACCCAAGAAATTTGAGGTGTTTGCAAGGCGGGTGGTACCGCGGTCCTAAAGTGATCGCCCCTCCAAACATCTGACGCAAACCGTGTCAGTGGGATGTTTTGGAAGGGAAAGAAATTGTCCAGTAATTCGCCGTATGAAGCGCTTTCACCTTCCATCGATCTACCTGCCATCGAACATGAGATCTTAAACTTTTGGCAGACACAAGACATATTTCACCAAAGTGTAAAAGCCAGAACCGGCGGTCAATCATGGACCTTTTATGAAGGTCCGCCTACCGCGAATGGACTACCTGGAACCCATCACATTGAAGCACGTGTTTTTAAAGATGTATTCCCACGTTTTCACACCATGAAAGGCAAGCAGGTAATCCGTAAAGCGGGATGGGATTGTCATGGACTTCCCGTAGAAATCGCTGTTGAGAAGGAGCTCGGCTTTTCTGGCAAGGGTGATATTGAAAAATACGGCATCGCTGCCTTTAATGAAAAGTGTCGTGAATCTGTTCAGAGACATGTAAATGCATTCACCACAATGACAGAACGAATGGGTTTCTGGGTTGATTTTGATGAAGCTTATTGGACTATGTCTAATGAGTACATTGAAAGTGTTTGGTGGTCGCTGGCTCAAATCCATCAGAAAGGTTTACTGGTTCAAGATCATCGAGTTGCGCCTTATTGTCCACGTTGCGGTACCGGGCTTTCTGATCATGAGTTGGCACAGGGTTATGAAACTGTAAAAGATCCTTCGGTCTATGTGCGCTTTCCAATTACAACTGGTGAGTTAAAAGATTTAAATGCTTCGCTTTTGGTTTGGACCACTACCCCTTGGACCTTGGTTTCCAACACCGCCATTGCAGTTCATCCTGAAGTGGATTATGTCGTCGTGCGCACCAAAGCTAATGAAGAGGTAGCCAGCGAGGTTTTAGTTGTTGCAGAACCGCTTATTGCAGTTGCCGGCGAAGGCGCTGAGGTAATTAAGACGGTTAAGGGTGCAGCTTTAGAGCGCACGGGATATCGCAGACCATTTGATTTTGTAGAGATTCCTGATGCCCACTTTGTGATTCTGGCTGATTATGTGACCACAGAGGATGGAACAGGTTTGGTGCATCAAGCTCCAGCTTTTGGTGCTGATGACTTGCAGAGCTGTCGTCGCTATGAACTGCCGGTAGTAAATCCTGTGCTACCTAATGGCCATTTCTCAGATGAGATAACTCTGGTTGGCGGTTTGTTCTTCAAAGAGGCGGATAAGCCACTTGTGAAAGAGTTAAAGACAAAGGGTGCGCTTTACAAACATCAACAATATGAACACTCTTATCCCCATTGTTGGCGTTGCCATACCCCGCTGATCTATTACGCACAACCCTCCTGGTACATCAGAACAACCAAGATTAAAGATGAATTGTTGCGAGAGAACGCAGCTACCGATTGGCATCCAGAAACCATCAAGACCGGTCGATTTGGAGATTGGTTAAATAACAATATCGATTGGGCGCTCTCCCGAAATCGTTATTGGGGAACCCCCCTTCCTATCTGGCGGTGCGAAAACGCACATGAAGAATC
>RFSC01000150.1 GCA_009924185.1 Actinomycetota bacterium | reverse complement strand
GTAAATACCTGCGGTCACGGTGTTGTTTTCATGGTAATCAACGTTGAAAACATAAAGATCCTCTGGCAACTCAGCCATGTAGCAGCCCTTTAGATTGGTGCGCGCCGCTTGCTTTGGAGTGCGCAAGGATTCTGCTGCTGCCTTAACTAGTGGCATCGCCTCTTCAATAGAGCCAAAGAATGTCGCACCTACCTGAATCCACGAACCATCTATTAGATAGTTAATAGCCCACACCATGAACTCGCCCTGGCCCTCGGTGCCCTGGGTCAATACATAGGCTTTTTCCTCATCAAAATCCGGTAAATCAATCGCTTTTTGTCCATCGGCAATCCACTGAGTAGAGCGCTCATTGAAAAGGATTTGATTATCAGGTGCCCACAAAATGGTGGCACCTACCTCTGCCTCTTGAATTCCGTAGGAGCAAGCGATTCCGCCTGCGTTATAAGCAGCAAATAAATCAGTTCCTTCTGCTGGTTCCCATTGTGTATCTATGAACTTTGGATTGGGAATTCTCTCTGGGAAAGCGGCAAGAATTTTTGTCTTAGTGCAATCATTTGGAACCGAGGGCAACTCTGGAGCCACAGTTGCTTCAGGATCATTTCCACATGCGGTTAGAAGCAAAAGGGTTGAGAGAATGATTGCGATTTTCTTCATGGCGAAATTATCCCACAACCCACATGCCGGCAAGCGCTGCGAGCACCCCAAAGGTGTAGTTGCTCAATAGATTCACAGCAAACCGCTTCCAATCTTTTTCCTCTATCTCATTAAACAAATCCAGCGCAAGTGCGGACCAGGTGGTTAACGCACCGCAAAAACCCATCAATCCATAGGCCAGATCAGTTTGAGAATCAATCAATAGACCTAGTAGGAAAGAACCAGCTACGTTAACCAAAAGGATTCCCATGGGGAACTTCATATAACTGCGAAAGTATTGGTCGATTACATGTCGGGTTGGGGCGCCGATAAAGGCACCGATTATGAAAATTGTCGTTCTCATGATTTAACCCGTGGCTTCAATAGATACAAAGCCATCAAACTAAGCAGGATCATTGAGTAGAAATAGATGATTATCTTTATTGAGCTTTGTTGGGCGTGTAGTGCCGCTACTGATGAAAAGGTAGTTAAGCCACCAGCAAAACCTGGGATGAGCGCAATCTTCAACAACTCATTTTTAGTGAACCGAAAAGCGACTATTCCTG
>RFSC01000149.1 GCA_009924185.1 Actinomycetota bacterium | reverse complement strand
CAAGCAGCTGGAGATACATCTCTATATGCAAATACCCGCCTAGATACCTCAGGATACGACGCGTTCAACAAGCAGAAGCTTGCTGTTATCGGTGAAGCGAAGAACGTTATGAACTTCCTTGATCGTGATTGCCGCAACGACTTTGCTGGAACCATCGTTGGTCCTGCAATCCAGAACTTCATGAAGGCTCCTGCAGATGTCAACAAGATTGTTGATGGAATGCAGGAAGCTTGGGATGCACTACCTCCTCTAAGCTAATTTAGCTAGGAGTAATTGCAAACCTTAGATAGGCTAGTTGTATGACAACGACGGCGACGGGTCCAAAAACTCGTCGCCGTCGTGCATTTACCCGCGGTGACAAATTCACACTCTCGATGTTTTTGGGAGTGCCAACCTTTTTACATATTGTTTGGGTTTGGATTCCCGCAATTGCAACAATCGGTTTGTCTTTTACATACTGGAACGGTGTAAGTCTCTCCAATATTCGTTGGGCTGGTCTGGCCAATTACGACACCATCTTCACCGCGTCCCCGCAGTTTTATGATGCTTTGCTCAACAACACTTACTGGTTGTTGTGGTTTACCTTTATTGCGACGCCACTTGGAGTTTTGTTGGCGTATCAAATTGATCGCGGAATCCGCGGTAGCAAGATTTATGAAAGCGTTTATTACATCCCGGTAGTTTTGTCTTTGGCGGTTATCGGAATTATCTGGAAGTTCATGCTTGGACCTGGTGGTTTGGTTCAGGCGCTGTTGGGATATCCAGAGATTGAACGAGCGATTCCGATTTTTAGCAATTACGACATCAATACCTATGTGATTTTGGGTATCGCCTCCTGGCGCCATATCGGCTACATCATGTTGTTGTACTTAGCTGGGTTGAAGTCGGTGGATCCATCGCTGCGTGAGGCTGCGGCGATCGATGGTGCGACCGAGTGGCAGACCTTCCGCAAGGTGGTCCTGCCTGCGATGAAGCCGGTGAACACCATCATCATCGTGATCACTGTGATCGAGTCTTTGAGGGCTTTTGATCTGATTTACATTATTTATGGCACCTCTACCGGCTGGCCGATTCTGGGCATGCTGGTCTTCGTCAATATTTATGGCCAGGCGGCATCGATGCTGGGTGCGGCCTATGCGGTGATTTTGTTCCTGCTCAGCATTATTCCGATTGTCTTCTACCTGCGAACTGTCTTTAGGGATGATGTGGCATGAGTGGAAT
>RFSC01000148.1 GCA_009924185.1 Actinomycetota bacterium | reverse complement strand
GTATTCCTAGCAACTGCTCTTCTCGAAAGATTCCAATGACGTGCTTCGGGTCGATGATTTGACTCCAAAGACGAACTCGCTTCAATTGGCTTCCAATTGCCCAATTGAATTTACCCTTGAAAGCCTCGTCATAAAGAGAGGCAATTTCAGTCAATAGCTGCTCTTCGAGTCCGATTTGCACTCGTAAATCGGGATTTCCTTTAACTTGGTGAGTTTCCATAGTTCAAAACTATCAATATTTGTACATTTGTACAAATTATGGGAAACTTCATCCGTGCCAATTCCAGTGGTAGAAATCGACCCCTCCGTAAGCACCAAGGAAAGAATTGTTGACGCCACTTTGGCATTGGTCTTTGAGGCTGGGCTCTCTGAAATCTCCCACCGCAAGATCGCTGAGCGAGGAAAACTCCCACTGGGTAGCACTACCTACCACTTCGATTCTCTCAGTGAAATTGTTGCTGCCGCCATCGAAAAAATGTTTGTAGATGAACAAGCAAGACGTCGCGAGATCATTGAAACTCTAGATGTAGAGGATGAATTCTTTGAGGTTTTTCTTGATTTATGCATCCCAAGCGAGGTTCGCAATCAAGAAAAACTATCGAATATTTACTCTCGGTTGATCGAAATTCAGGCGGATAAATCACTGCGATCGCTCTTAGCGGCAGATGAATTGGCTCTACAGAAAGACATTGCGAAGGCTTTAGAGTTTCTTGGGTTCGACAAGAATTATGCCTCTGAGGCTCAAGCATTATTCGATGGATTCGTATTGCAGTGGTTAATACATGAAAAGAGTTGGAATTGGTTTAAATCCAAATTGAAAACTTCCCTAGAAGAAAGGAACTTGTCATGAATGAATTGTTAGTAATTGCCATCATTGGGCTTGTAATGGGTATCTTTTATGGCTTGGTCTACCCGAAAGCAAAGTCGATCACACAGTTGCAATGGTCAGATTTTCTTGCAACAATCCTGAGCCTGGGCGGTGCCGCTTTGTTTTTTGCAGGCAGTGACGAGCGCTTCTCTCTGGTATTTATTGAGACAACTTGGTACTGGTTCACCCTTATCGTGTATGTATTGATAGAAGTACCGGCTTGGACGATTTACCTCAAGCGCCATCCGCATCAAGGAACTATGCGACAGCTCTATAACCCTGTTTACATCAAGGGCTCAAAAGGACTGTAATTGTTACTTATTACGATTTTGAAAATAAATCATGAGAGCGATAGCACCAC
>RFSC01000147.1 GCA_009924185.1 Actinomycetota bacterium | reverse complement strand
GCTAGCGGTTACCTTCATCTGTATTTTGTTTGCAGTTCCACTCGGCATTTTCATGGCAAAAATTGCTAGCCCATCACTACGCAACTTCCTAGCTGTAGCAATCACCTTGCCACTATGGGCCGGATACCTCGTAAAAATCATTGCGATGCGCTTGGTTTTCACCGAAGAAGGTTTTTTCAACTGGCTGATGAATCCACTTGGAATTAGGGGACCAGGGTTCTCAATTCCAATTGTGATTCTTACCCTTACCTATCTGTGGTTTCCTTACATGGCGCTGCCTGTTTACACCGCAATTAGACAGATTCCGCCAAATCTTTTCGATGCCTCAAGTGATCTCGGAGCCAAAGGTTTCACCACAATCTTCCGAGTCGTAATGCCACTTATTAAGCCAGCCATAATCGCCGGCTCAGTTTTCACATTCTCTTTAAGCCTTGGTGATTACCTTGCCGCAAGATTTACCGGCGGATCTACCCAGATGATCGGCAGCCTAATTGCCGCCAATATCAATCTAAATCCACCACTTGCGGCCGCCTACTCCATGATTCCAATTACCTTTGTCGTTATCTACCTAATGGTTGCTAGACGCACCGGATCTTTGGAGCGGATGTAACCATGTTGCGATTATCAGCCTCCACCAAAGCCATTCTGCTAGCCATTGTTGGCTTCATTCTGCTTTTCATGTATCTACCGCTATTTGTTTTGATTCTTAACTCATTTAATGAATCACAAATCTCAGGTTGGCCCATCGAAAGCTTCTCCACAAAGTGGTGGGAGTTCGCCAAGGATTACCAACCAATCCGCGCCGCATTACTAAACTCATTACTAGTCGCAACCGGCGCCACAATCATCGCCTCAATACTTGGCACCCTAGTTGCTTTTGCCATTAAAGGATTTGATTTCTTCGGTAAAGGAACCGTCAACATCCTCATTGTTTTGCCAATCGCACTACCTGGCGTTGTCACCGGTGTTGCCTTTAGCAACACTTACAGCAACTTCTTATCACCAGCCGGAATCAATATTGGCTACTTCGGAATGATCGTCGCGCACGCCACCTTCTGCATCGTTATGGTCTTTAACAATGTTTATGCCCGCCTGCGCCGTATGAATCCAAGCTTGCAAGAAGCCTCCGCTGATTTAGGTGCCGGACTTTGGCAAACCTTCAGACTTGTTACCTTCCCACAGTTCCGCACCTCATTTGCCGCGGGTGCATTACTTGCCTTCGCACTTAG
>RFSC01000146.1 GCA_009924185.1 Actinomycetota bacterium | reverse complement strand
CTGTGCCTATCGCAGTTCATTTCATTCACGGAAGAAGGCTTAAATGAAAAATAAGTTTCCCAATTTACTATTTATCAGTTCTGTTATTGCCCTAGTAGCTTCTATGCTGCTAGTAATTCCGGCTAAGGCGCAGATAAATGGCGTATCAATTGATTTTGCCGGAGCTCAACCAACCACTTACAACCACCTAACCGGCGGTGGTGCTTGGAATGGCGGCACCCCAAATGTTGATATTGCCCGATCCTTAGAGGGCGAGGATTTTGCCTGCAAAGATGTGGTCAGTTATCTCACCAAGATTACGGTGCCAAATTCACCTGCGGTACAGGCACTTGGACTCATGACATTCCAACTCAAATACTCCTTTGATTTGGATACGACTGGTCAATCGGGAATCGCCTTGAGCGCTCCGGTATCAGCTTCAGTAAATGGCTTCAGCGATACCGCGTCAAACAATGATGGCAACAGCGTCGTCTCTCTTGTTAACTCAACTACTACAGGTCCGAAGTTCACAAGCGGCTCTGAATTGTTTGCCACCTTTAACCTGACAGATGTTGAAGCAGGTGAGGCAATTGTGGTTCGCGTAAATGTTGTACTTGATTGCAATCCAGGATCTACTCCAAACGGTAACTTACAAGCTAAATTGGAGACCGCTGATTTGATATTCAAACAAGGCAATGTCGCTGTTAACCCTGCAGAGGCACTTGGCTCCGGTGCCAAGACCATTGATTTGAAGAGTGCAGATAAGGTTTCAACTCCAGAGTTGAATTTGGCCAAAACCGTTACCTTTGCAACGCAATCCTGTCCTGGTGTTGAGAGCATTACTATCGAGCCAAATGAGGCCATTAGATACTGCTATGTAATCACCAATCCCAGTAACTCTGGCGGAAAAGTTGGCGCACCAGTATTTAATCTCTCATCAATTGCCGATGACAGTGGTATCTATCCAGACTTCACAGTTGCAATTGCTTCTGGGCTCTCTGATATAGATGCTGATGGTCAAGTTGATGATTTAGCGCCGGGAGCTACTGCACTAGCTGAGGTCGTAAAGTTCTTTGACGGCAACAAAGACACAACTCTGACAAACATCGCCACCGTTACCGGAACTGATCAACCTACAGGTGGCAACACATTAACCACCAGCGATACCGCAACTATCTTCATAGATGCTCCGGAGCCAGCCCCCAGTATCGATATTGAAAAGACTCCAGATACTCAAACCATCTTTGATGG
>RFSC01000145.1 GCA_009924185.1 Actinomycetota bacterium | reverse complement strand
GCACCGGCCAAGAGGTAACAATGGGTGCCAAAGACATTTGGTGGCACGATTTGGTTGATAAGCAAAGCGCGGAGCATGAAGCCCAGCCCTTTGATTCAGAGCATCCGCTATTTATTTTGTACACCTCTGGAACCACGGCAAAACCAAAGGGAATTGCCCATACCACTGGTGGTTATTTAACTCAGGCTGCCTATACCCATCGCATCGTCTTTGATTTGAAGCCAGAGACAGATGTTTATTGGTGTACCGCAGATGTGGGCTGGATTACCGGCCACTCTTATGTGGTTTATGGACCGCTAATTAATGGTGCTACTCAGGTTATGTATGAAGGCACACCTGATACACCTCACAAGGGTCGTATCTTTGAATTGATTGAAAAGTATGGGGTAACAATTTTGTACACCGCACCAACTTTGATCCGTACCTGGATGAAGTGGGGCGATGAGTTTCCAAATAAGTACAACCTTTCATCTTTGCGTTTGTTGGGATCGGTTGGCGAACCAATTAACCCAGAGGCCTGGATGTGGTACCGCGAAGTTGTTGGTGGCAATAAATGTCCAATCGTTGATACCTGGTGGCAAACTGAAACCGGCGCGATCATGATTTCGCCTCTTCCTGGTGTAACCGCTACAAAACCTGGATCTGCGATGCGCACGCTTCCTGGAATCAGCGCCAAGGTGGTTGATGATGAAGCTAAAGAGGTTGGTAATGGTGGCGGCGGATATTTAGTGCTTGATAAGCCATGGCCTTCGATGTTGAGAGGTATTTGGAGAGAGCCCCAGCGTTACAAAGATACTTACTGGTCACGGTTTGATGGTTTGTACTTCGCCGGTGATGGCGCCAAGTTAGATGATGATGGCGCGCTCTGGTTGTTGGGTCGTGTCGATGATGTAATGAATGTGTCTGGTCACCGCATCTCAACGACTGAGGTGGAATCAGCTTTGGTTTCACACCATGCGATTGCAGAAGCTGCGGTGGTTGGCGCCAATGATGAGTTAACGGGTCAGGCGATTGTGGCCTTTGTGATTTTGCGCGGTGGAGTAGCTCCGGATCAAGAGCTGGAAAAATCCTTAAAGGCCCATGTAACAAAGGAGATTGGGGCGATCGCAAGACCGCGGCAAATAATGGTTGTTGCCGAGCTACCAAAGACGCGTAGCGGAAAGATTATGCGTCGCTTGCTACGTGATCTGGCTGAGAATCGTGTAGTTGGTGATGCTACGACTTTAGCTGATCCAAACGTAATGAAGTTGATTTCAGAAG
>RFSC01000144.1 GCA_009924185.1 Actinomycetota bacterium | reverse complement strand
CTCTGATGTTCAGCTACAGCTTCCTCGGGTGCGCAAAATGAAAACATCTCAACCTTTTCAAATTGATGTACACGAATAATGCCGCGGGTGTCTTTACCGTAGGAGCCGGCTTCGCGGCGGAAACATGGTGAGTAACCGGTGTAACGAAGTGGCAAAGATTTCACATCCAAGATTTCATCCATGTGATACGCCGCAAGTGGCACCTCGCTGGTGCCAACTAAATAAAAGTCATCCTCTTTTAGATGAAATACATTTTCCGCGGCCTGTCCTAAAAATCCAGTGCCCTCCATCGCGGCTGGCTTTACCAACACCGGGGGAATCATTGGAATAAAGCCGGCTTTGGTTGCCATAGTGATTGCGTAATTAACTAGTGCCAGCTCTAACAAAGCGCCAACACCAGTTAGGTAATAAAAACGCGCACCTGAAACCTTTGCACCACGTTCAACATCGATGGCACCAAGAATTTTGCCTAGCTCGACATGATCCTTGGGTTCAAAATCAAATTTGCGTGGGGTGCCAACCTCTTCAATTACCTTGAAATCAGCCTCGCCACCGACCGGTGCGCTGGTGTCAACCAGGTTTGAAATCTCCATAGCGATTTTCTTGAAATCCGCTTCGGTGGAGTTCTTTTTACTGTCCGCTTCTTTAACAGCAGCAGATAGCGATTTAGCCTTTTCCAAAAGCGCAGCTTTCTCATCGCCTTTAGCCGCTCCAACTGATTTAGATAATGTGTTTTGTTCCGCGCGAAGCGCTTCAAATTCGACGATTGCATTGCGGCGCTTTTCATCAGCGGCCAGAGCTTGATCAACTAAATCAGGATTTTCACCACGGGCTTTCTGGGAGGCGCGCACCAAATCAGGGTTTTCGCGCAAAGCTTTTACATCAATCACTTAAATCTTCTCCCCAGCTCGCACCGCAGCTAACCACGCATCCGCCTCTTTGAAAGAGGAGTCGGCGGTAGATGGTGTTGTTGTTGGCGCAACTTTATCGGCTCTGGGATATGAACCAAGGTAACGAACATCTTCACAGATGCGGCGTAGCCCCATCAAAGCATCACCAACCCGTTCCTCACTTATGTGTCCCTCTGCATCAATAATGAAGTGATAGTGACCAAGTTCGCGGCCGGTGGGACGGGATTGAATAAAGGTTAGGTTAACCCCGCGCACCGAAAACTCAGTTAACACCTCAAGTAATGCACCAGCATGATCGGCGCCGATAAATGCCGCAAGTGAAGTGCGATCAAACCCTGTTGCTTTTGGAACCGCA
>RFSC01000143.1 GCA_009924185.1 Actinomycetota bacterium | reverse complement strand
TTTGATGTACTTTATCTTGAAAAGCCCTCCAAGCTCTTGTCGCTCAGCATCTCTGTTGGCATGATCAAATGAGGTGATTGCTAATCCAGCCCCACCAATTATGGTGAAAACTATTCCAGCCAATAACGGTGATTCAGATCCATAAAGCGCAAATACAAAACCAGCCAGAGCTGGTCCTACAACATAAGCGGTTTCATCTAGTACCGATTCGAGAGATAGTGCAACGCCAAGCTCTCTCTTGTCCTTAATAGTTCGGCTCCATCTGGTTCTGGTGTAACTTCCAAAACTTGGCATAGTTGCACCAGAGAGCGCAGAGAACAGCAGTAATAAGGGAACAGATCTGGAGCTGAAAAAGACCACTCCCATGATTGATAAAGCGTTTATTAAAGTTATCGGGAGTAGGACTACCCGAGTGCCATAGCGATCTGCCAAACGACCAATCCTGGGGCCCACAATCGCACCGCATAGGGTGTAAAAGGATGATGCAACACCAGCCAGCAAAAATGAGTCTCTGACAGAGGAGATTAAGAAAACCAATGCCACCGTATTCATGGCTACGGGAATTCGACCCACCATTCCAAAGCCAAAGGTTGGGAAAGCATGGCTGTGTCTAATCACTTCTCTGTAAGAGGTAAGCAACGAACTCCCCTGAAATTAGTTAGTGAAATCGATTGCAGAAATCTACCGAGAAAGGCTACCCTCGTCTATACACCTGAAGGGAGTGTTGCCAAATGCGGATTTATTTTGCTGGACCTCTATTCACTCCATATGAGCGAAGTTTTATTGATCAATGCGCCGCACAATTACGCGGTGAAGGATTTGAAGTTTTTGTGCCACATGAAATTCCATTACCAGATCCGGTAACTGCAAAATTCATCTTTGAAGTAGATTCCAAAGAGGTAATGGCTGCAAATGCGGTGTTGGCACTACTGGATGGACCAATGGTTGATGATGGAACTGCGACAGAGATTGGGATTTTCTGGGCGGCAATGCGTGCTGATAAATCCAAAAAAGGCATTGTTGGTTTGGTAACCGATACCCGTGTGATTAGAGATCGGAACATGATTGATGGCAAGGGCATCAATCTATTCGTCCGTGGTTGTGTTGAGGATGTTGGACAGGTTGTAGATCGTTTTGAGAAGGCGCTGCCAATCTTAAGAAGTTGGAAGGCTGAGTTAGATTCGCAAAACTAGTACATCACTGTTTTCGTTAGGTGATGCGGCCAATGGGTTGCGTGATAGGTTTTCCAAAATCTAAAGTCAACTTGTGGCATCA
>RFSC01000142.1 GCA_009924185.1 Actinomycetota bacterium | reverse complement strand
ATATATCCCATGTATGGAGCAATCATGAAACAGGTGTGCGTAAATGCAGCGACCTGCTCTTGAACATTCTTAACTACACGATCAGCAGAGTTGCCAACATTAACAACTGCGATACCGGCGCCCATATCAATAATGGAGTTGCCATCAACATCGACAATCACTCCGCCACCAGCTTTTTCAACCACAACTGGAATCGCCATTCCAAGTGCAGCAGAAACGGCAGCGCTACGACGCTTGATTAACTCTTGGGATTTCGGCCCAGGGATAGCGGTAACAAGTTTTCTTTCCTGCGGAATGTGTGGTCCTGAACTCATAGGGTCAGTCTATCTTTTCCATTTATTTTGCTCATTTCTGAGAAGATAGCCTCATGCGCGACATCGTGATTCTGGGCTCGACCGGATCTATCGGTGTGCAGGCCCTAGAGGTTATCGCCGCCAGCCCCACACGATTTCGAGTGGTCGGATTGAGCGCTGGCTCAAACAATCTAGAAAGATTAATCGAGCAGGTAAAGAGGTTTGAGGTACCAATTGTTGGTACGACCGCAGATGGATCTGTTTTGCGTGATGCGCTTCCAGGTGTCGAGGTATTAGATGGCACTGACTCAGCAAAGTCGATAGCTGCGCTCTCATGTGATGTGGTGCTAAACGGCATAACCGGCTCCATTGGATTAGGTCCAACACTTTCTGCCCTAGAGGTTGGCAATAAAGTCGCGTTAGCAAATAAAGAATCACTAGTTGCGGGTGGCGATTTGGTAATGGCACATGGCCGCGATCGCATCATTCCAGTTGATTCAGAACACTCCGCTCTTTATCAGGCGATGTTGGCCGGCAAGCGCAATGATGTTGAAAAGTTTGTTTTGACCGCAAGTGGTGGCCCATTTAGAAATGTCTCAGATCTCTCAACAGTTACTTTGGCAGATGCCTTAAATCATCCCACCTGGTCTATGGGCCCAGTGGTTACCATCAACTCTGCAACTTTGGTTAACAAGGGATTGGAAATTATCGAGGCCCATTTCTTGTTTGATGTTCCATATTCAAAGATTGAGGCGGTTGTACATCCTCAGTCAGTAGTGCATTCGATGGTGGAGTTCAAAGATGGCTCAACTATTGCGCAAGCCTCACCACCAAATATGAAAGGCCCAATTGCCTATGCAATTGGATATCCAGATCGGGTTACAGATGCAATGCCGGCAATTGATTGGAAGCAATCACACACTTGGAGTTTTGAGCCGATTGATAATGAAAGGTTCCCAGCGGTTGATTTGGCACGCAGATGTGGAGCACTGGGTGG
>RFSC01000141.1 GCA_009924185.1 Actinomycetota bacterium | reverse complement strand
CACCTCTACTACGGGTGGTTCAGTGCTCACTGCAGTCGAAGCTCTCAAAGAAGCTGGCGCGATAGTGGTCGGTGTCGCTGTGATTGTAGAGCGTGGTGCAAAAGAAAAAGTTGAATCAGCAGGATTGAAATACCTGACGGCTTATCAACTCAGCGATCTAGGTCTTTAGCTTTTCTTTCTTTTCGGTCACGCAAAACCTCTAGGGCAATTGGTGTGAGGCTTGCCGCCACAATCACTGCAACGATAGGTAACAAATACTTATCTAAGGAACCTTCTAGCTGCTCACCAAGTATGTACCCAGCACTGATAATTCCCACTGTCCAGATATAGCTTCCAATCAAGTTCCAAACAAAAAACTTCTTGGCAGGCACTCCGATAATGCCACATAAAGGATTTAATAATGTGCGCACAAAAGGAATGAAGTGGGAGAGAATTAATGCTTTACCTAATCCATACTTCATCAACCAACGCTCTGTTTGTTGCACCCGATCTTGATTGAAAAATCTTGAATCGGGCCGATCAAAAAATGGTCTACCGAATTTCGCACCTAACCAATGGCCAAACTGAGAACCCGCGGTCGCTGCGATCGGTGCCCAGATCATTAATTGTGTGTAACTAAGTTGATCTCCAAAAATCTCACGTGCGGTACCTGATGCGGCAAGACCTGCGACAAATAACAAGGAGTCTCCTGGCAGAAACAACCCCACCAACAAACCCGTTTCCACAAAGAGCGCGGTTAGGACTCCGATGGTGCCCAAAGTGGTGACGATGTCATGGGCATCTAATACTCCGATGGTGCCCAAAGTGGTGACGATGTCATGGGCATCTAATGGATTCACAGAGCCCACCCTAAAGGCCAAAGCCGGCTATTCCTTATTTATTAGTCCCCATGCACGCTCAAATTAGGGTGGGTAGGGGGGTCTGCGCCTAAACTTGCCCCTATTGTGCTCAGCGCCGACACAGGTGGCGCTGACCTGAGCATGTCAATGGAGTAAATATGAGAGCCCTTTCAGCGGCCAACTCACTCGTGCAGGTTACGGGTACCAATCTCAACCTTGTCTATCTAGTTCTTGCGGTCTCGCTAGTCGCGCTAGCAATCGCATGGGCGCTTCGCTCACAGGTGCTATCTGCATCTGCCGGAACTCCAAAGATGCAAGAGATCGCAGCTGCGGTTCAAGAAGGTGCAGCGGCTTACCTTGCCCGTCAATTTAAAACACTTTCATTTTTCGTAGTAATTGTTTTTGTTCTTCTCTTTGCACTTCCTGGTGATACCGATGTGAAGATTGGTCGTTC
>RFSC01000015.1 GCA_009924185.1 Actinomycetota bacterium | reverse complement strand
AGTGAGTTTTTTATGCTCCACTTCTAGCATCCTTAACCGCTTGCTTAACTTTAGGAATCAAAATCCAAATCAATATACCGACAGCAAACTCCATACTCACAATTATTGGCAAAAGCCACCAATGTGGTCCCACTGATGAAAGATTGTCTGACAACAACTCCCCGCTGGCGGCCCGGCCCACAATTAGGTTTAGAACAAATACAAAACCCACGCTAGAAAAGAAATATCGCTTTTGCTCCTCTTTATCTAAGTAAGTGTTTACTCCATATTGTGCTGCGACAACACCGAGAAACACAACAAATGCCGCGCCCATTATCAGAGGTGGGTAAGAGTTAACTGGCAGGCCTCCGAGTAGCGGGATTGCTGGTATCTCATCAATACGATGGACAAACGGGTTAAGCCATGAGCCATCCCCTATAACAACTCCGCTGCCTGCGATGTAGCTCAATGCGGATACTGCAAAGTTCGGTAGGTAAAGAGCTTGAATCGCAAAAAAGGCGAGACCTCCGAAAAATCCAGGTTCAATTACCCGGGTCAGATTTAATACAGTTGGAAAATGCCAAATCAGAGATAACGTAAAAATCAGAGAACCAAAACCAATCATCGCTAATGTTGAAATCCAAGCGATTCTTAAACCGCGCTGCCAGGGAAATTGCAGAGCATGTTCTGGAAGTAGGTTGCTGGCAAGAAATCCTGAAACCGCGGCAACGAGAAATAGCACCGGGAAAACTAAATAAAACTGAGCTTGTACCGTTGTTCCCAACGCAAAAAGAGAAATCAGGCTGCCTACAAGTGCGTACATAAAGGCTAACGAGAGAACATAGCTACGTTTATCCCGCAGAGTATGTTGCTCCAAAACATTGAGCATCCGTTGGTAGGCGCTGCGAATCGCAAGGAATGGAATTAATAGTGCGCCAATTGGAAAGAAGGTTAAATTTCCAGAGAGCGCGGTATTTGAAAGAGATAGATCCAATGGGATGTGATGTGCGACCAAGAAAAACCAGATTGCAGCCCGCAAAGGATCAGCGGTATTTCCAGTCGAGCTACCAGCGGTCGCCCAAGTAATCAGGGAGATAAAAGCCAAAGGAAGAAGAATTAAGGTGAGGCTACGAACCGCTTGCTGAAACGCCACAAGCCAGGTTCGGGTCATGCCCTTAAGTTATCCCTTACTTGAGGTGATAATGGCACGAAGCAGGTTGGCGGTTTCACTTGGTGTCTTACCGACCTTAACCCCCGCTGCTTCTAGCGCCACTTTCTTTGCTTCAGCTGTCCCGGAAGAGCCAGAGACAATGGCACCGGCATGGCCCATTGTTTTGCCCTCTGGAGCGGTGAAGCCGGCAACATAACCAACTACAGGTTTAGTTACATACTCCTTGATAAATGCAGCAGCGCGCTCTTCAGCATCTCCGCCGATTTCACCAATCATCACAATCGCCTCAGTATCTGGATCATCTTGGAAAGCCTTTAGACAATCAATGTGAGTGGTGCCAATGATTGGATCGCCACCAATACCAACCGCTGTAGTGAAGCCGATATCACGAAGTTCGTACATCATTTGATAGGTCAAAGTTCCAGATTTTGAAACCAAACCGATCTTTCCTGGCCCAGTGATATCTGATGGAGTGATTCCAATGTTTGACTTACCTGGACTAATCAATCCGGGACAGTTTGGTCCAATAATCCTTGATTTCCCAACTTTTTGCGCATGGGCCCAGAAGCTTGCGGTGTCATGGACTGGAATACCTTCAGTAATTACAACAATCAAAGGTACATGTGCATCAATCGCATCTACTACCGCGCTCTTTGCAAACTTTGGTGGCACGAAGATGACTGATGCGGTTGCTCCAGTTGCAGCTACAGCTTCGGAAACAGAATTAAAAACCGGCAGAGATTTACCTTCAATCTCAACTACCTGACCACCTTTACCCGGGGTAACTCCACCGACAATCTTGGTACCGCTAGCAATCATGCGGCGGGTGTGCTTGGTTCCTTCTGAACCGGTCATTCCCTGAACAATTACTTTGGTGTTCTCATCTAGAAAAATCGCCATGGTTACTTCGCCGCCAATTCTGCAGCTCTTGCTGCTGCCCCATCCATAGTGTCTAGTTGTTGAACCAATGGGTGGTTGGCCTCATTAAGAATCCTTCTACCCTCTAAAACATTATTACCATCAAGTCGAACAACAATTGGTTTTGTGGCTTTATCACCCAGCATGCTTAGTGCCTGAACGATTCCGTTTGCGACAGCGTCACACGCAGTAATTCCACCAAATACATTTACAAATACTGACTTAACTGCGGGATCACCAAGAATGATTGATAATCCATCAGCCATAACTTGGGCTGAGGCTCCGCCACCAATATCAAGGAAATTGGCTGGTTTAACGCCGCCAAATTTCTCTCCTGCATAGGCGACAACATCAAGGGTGCTCATAACCAATCCCGCACCATTACCGATAACTCCTACCTCGCCATCAAGCTTTACGTAATTCAGATCTTTTTCTTTTGCTAAAGCTTCAAGTGGGTTTGTTGCAGCGTGATCAATTAATGCTTCATGATGTGGGTGACGAAAAGCTGCGTTGTCATCCAATGTGACCTTGCCATCTAGAGCGATGATGCGACCATCGGTGGTCTTTACAAGTGGGTTAACCTCAACCAAAGTTGCATCAGAATCTTTGAAGGTTTTCCAAAGCGTCACCAATACATCAGCGACCGCTTTTTCAACATCAGCTGGGAATCCACCTTTTCGAACAATCTCTAGCGCTTTGTCCGAGGAGATTCCCTCATTTGGATCAACATGCACCTTGGCTAACTTCTCTGGAGTTTTGTGAGCTACCTCTTCAATATCCATTCCACCGGAAACAGAGGCCATTACTAAAAAGCTGCGGGCGGCACGATCCAAAAGAATCGCCAAGTAATACTCGCTCTCGATAGGAGCTGCGCCAGCAATCATCACTTTGTGAACGGTGTGACCTTTAATATCCATTCCTAGAATTGCTTTTGCCTTTTCAAATGCATCAGCAGGATTTTCTGCCAGCTTTACACCACCAGCTTTTCCACGGCCACCAATTTTTACTTGAGCTTTTACAACTACTTTGCCACCAATTTTTTCAGCGGCTTGTTGCGCTTGCTCTGGGGTGGTTGCGACCGCACCAGCTAGAACTGGAACGCCGCTGGCTTCAAATAAATCCCTTGCTTGATACTCAAAAAGGTCCATGGGTCATAACTTATCGACTGGCGCATATCGGAGCAACAATCGCTTGTCGCCATAGCTGCCGAAGTTAATTGTTGCCTCCGCCTTATCCCCTTCTCCTGAGACTGCAATCACAGTTCCTAGACCAAAGGTGTCATGAGTGACTCGATCACCAATACTCAACTGCACCTTTAGTGATTGTTTTCCAGTTGCTTTCGGAAGTGGTGGCGGTGTGAACTTTTTTCTAGTGATAGGTGGAGATGAAAAACCACTCTCACTCTTGTTCCAATCAATCAAACTCTCTGGAATTTCATCAAGGAATCTGGAGGGTGGGTTGTAATTAGGTGCGCCCCATGAGGATCGATATTCGGCGCGAGACAAAAACAATCTCTCGCGGGCGCGGGTTAAACCAACATATGCCAGCCTGCGCTCCTCTTCTAACTCTTTCTTCTCTCCTAATGCTCTGGAGTGCGGAAATACACCCTCTTCCATGCCGGTTAGAAAAACAGTGGGAAACTCCAAACCTTTGGCGGTATGCAAAGTCATCAAAGTGACAACACCGCCATGATCCTCTCCCTCAGGAATTTCATCGGCATCTGCAACTAAAGCGACATCCTCTAAGAAGCCAGCAAGTGAAATCTCTTCGCCCTCATCAACCTCTCGCTCTTGGTACTCCTCTGCAACAGCAACTAACTCCTCTAAGTTTTCTACTCTGACCTCATCTTGAGGATCATGACTATCGCGTAGTTCATCAAGTAACCCAGATTGCTCAAGTGCTGCTGCAGCTATATTGGAGGGTGGAGATTTTGCTTCTTCAAGGACTCGTAAGGTTTGAATTAGCGAAACAAAAGAGGAGAGCGCTGCGGAGGTTTTTGGGGTAAGCCCTGCTTCTGAGGCACGGTTTAATGATTGCCAGAAAGATATGCCCTCTTTTTTTGCCAGCTCTTCCAGGTTTTCAATAGCCCGGTCACCAATTCCCCTTTTTGGAGTATTGATGATGCGGCGCATAGATACCTCATCATCAGGGTTAACAATCACCCGAAGATAAGCCAATAAATCCTTTACCTCTTTTCTTTCATAAAAGCGCACCCCGCCAACAACCTTGTAAGGAATAGTCGCCCGCATGAATACCTCTTCAAAAACACGGGATTGCGCGTTGGTTCGATAAAAGATTGCGGTATCACCAAAGTTAGAGATTCCTTCACGTTGCAGTTTAAACAACTCATCTCTGACAAACTCTGCTTCATGGTGTTCGTTTTCAGCGACAAAACCAGTGAGTTTGGCACCACTTCCTGCATCTGACCATAAGTTCTTTTCCTTGCGGGATTCATTAAGTGAGATGACCGCATTGGCTGCGCTTAGAATATTTTGGGTAGAGCGATAATTTTGTTCCAGCAAAACAGTTGTTGCATCTGGGTAATCCTCTTCAAACTGCATGATGTTACGGATGGTTGCGCCTCTGAAGCCGTAAATTGATTGATCCGCATCGCCGACAACACAGAGCTGTGCAGCTGGAACTCCCTCTAAATCACTGCCGACCAACTCTCTGATCAAAATGTATTGCGCGTGGTTAGTATCTTGATACTCATCGACCAGGATATGTTTAAAACGATGACGATAGCGGGCACGGGCTTCGGGAAAGCGCTGTAGGACTTCTACGGTCTTCATAATCAAATCATCAAAATCCATCGCATTAGCGGCGGTCAATCTTTGCTGGTAGATGGCATAAACCTCTGCAACAACCTCTTCAAATTGATTTTGAGTAGCGTTGCGATAATCGGCTGGCCCTAGTAACTCATTTTTAGCGTTAGAGATAACAGATGCCACACCACGTGGGGCATATCGTTTTGGATCTAGATTCAAATCCCGCATCACTAAGGTAACCAAACGCAAACTATCGGATTGGTCATAGATTGAAAATGTTGATGAGTATCCAAGTCGCACCGCTTCTTGGCGCAAAATTCGAACGCAGGCAGAGTGAAAGGTAGAGACCCACATGATTTTGGCACGATTGCCAACCAACTCGGAGACCCGCTCCTTCATCTCTCCAGCTGCTTTATTGGTGAAGGTAATTGCCAGAATTTCATATGGTTGAACATCACGGGCCGCCATCAGATAAGCAATGCGCCTGGTGAGTACTCGGGTTTTGCCAGATCCAGCGCCAGCTACCACCAGCAGCGGACCGCCAAAATGTGTAACCGCTGATTGCTGTTGCGGGTTAAGACCTTCCAACAACCTTTCAGACATGATGAGAAGTCTAGGATAGAGCGGTGACTCCATTGAACGATGATGAAATCAAGCGGGTATTAGTTGTCATGGCCCATCCTGATGACTGCGATTTTGGTGCAGGCGGAACAATTGCACAATGGAGCGCTAAAGGAATCCAGGTTTCATACTGCATCATCACCAACGGCGATCAGGGTGGAGAAGAGTCTGGTATTCCACTTGAGCAAATGGCGCAGGTACGACAAAAAGAACAGCGTGATGCCGGCGCGGCACTTGGCGTAAGTGATATCACCTTCTTGAATTATCGTGATGGTTGGCTGATGCCATCTATCGAGTTACGTAAAGAGATTGTAAAGGCGATAAGAATTGCAAAACCAGATCGCATGTTGGTGCAATCCCCTGAGCGCAATTGGGAGCGTATCTTTGCTAGCCATCCCGATCATTTAGCAGCTGGCGAGACCGCAATTCAAGCGGTGTATCCCGATGCGAGAAACCCTTATGCCTTCACAGATTTAAAGGAGGCTGGTTTCGAACCCTGGCGAGTGCGCGAAGTTTGGATGACCGGTTCACCAACTCCAAATCATTTTGTTGACATCACCGATACCTTCAGCAAGAAGATGGCTGCTTTGCAGTCTCATGTGAGTCAAACTGCTCACAACAAGGAGTTGGAGAGAATGGTGCGGGAATGGGGCGAACGTAATGCCCAGGCTCAAGGATTAGCAGAAGGAAGAGTTGCCGAAGTATTTAAAGTTATAAATACCGATTAATTGCTGGTTGCACGTTCAATTGCAATGGTGCGCATTGGAACACCATCGGCTTCGCCATTTTTGACGCCACCTTCGGCAATGTGTCTAACAATCTCTAGACCAGAAGTGATTCGACCCCAGATTGTGTAATTAGGCCCGAGGGTTGTGTCTTTATAAACCAAAAAGAACTGTGAGCCATTGGTATTTGGGCCGGAGTTAGCCATAGCAACTACGCCGGCAGGATAGTTATTTGTTCCGGCTAATGGCAGATTTTCATCACGATAGCGAAACTCAGGGCCACCGGATCCAGTGGCTGTGGGATCTCCGCACTGCAAAACATAGATTCCTTCAGTTGTCAGGCGGTGACAAAGAGTACGGTTGTAATAACCACCTCTAATCAATGAGCTCAAAACGGTAATTGTCACTGGAGCTTGCTTGAAAAAGGTTTGAATCACGATGTTTCCACAATTTGTTTGCAAGGTAATAGTACGTGGGCCACGCTTTAAGATGTTTTCAGGTGGCGCGATTCGGGCTGGATTGGCTGCTGCAGCTTTTGTATTTTTGCAACGCACCTTTTCTGTTTTTACAGATTCAGATTTGGCGGTAACAGCTTTAGGTCTCTGTGTATTTGCTAAAGCGTAATTTGGTGCCGCAAAGAGCGAAGTAAATAGCGCAGCAACAGTTGCAATCGCTAATCTTTTCATCGCTATCCAATCCTTCTCTGTTTTGCTATTCCCATTCGATAGTTCCAGGTGGTTTTGATGTCACATCAAGAACTACTCGATTCACCTCTCGCACCTCGTTGGTGATGCGATTTGAGATTTTCGCAAGTACCTCATAAGGAACACGCGACCAATCCGCTGTCATCGCATCCTCGCTAGAGACTGGCCTAAGCACAATTGGATGACCATATGTTCTGCCATCTCCTTGCACCCCGACACTTCGCACATCTGCGAGTAACACAACTGGGCACTGCCAGATCTCGCGATCTAGCCCGGCAAATTGTAATTCTTCGCGAGCTATCAAGTCGGCCCGTCTCAAGATTTTAAGTCTTTCTTCAGTAACCTCACCGACAATTCGAATTGCCAACCCTGGTCCTGGAAATGGCTGGCGCCACACAATCGCCTCAGGAAGACCCAAGTTGATGCCCACTTCCCGAACTTCATCCTTGAATAAAGTACGTAATGGTTCAATCAAAGAGAACTCAAGATCATCCGGTAGTCCGCCAACATTGTGGTGGGATTTGATGTTCGCAGTTCCGCTCCCACCACCAGATTCAACAATGTCTGGATAAAGCGTTCCCTGAACTAGGAAATCAACCTTCTCATCTTTAGAGATCTCATCTGCTGCAGCTTCAAATACTCTAATGAACTCCCTGCCAATGATTTTGCGTTTTTCCTCTGGGTCAGAAATGCCAGATAGGGCCGTTAGAAATCGCTCTTTTGCATCTACAACCTTCAATTGCACGCCTGTTGCCGCGACAAAGTCCTTCTCTACCTGTTCCGCTTCACCATGTCGCAATAATCCATGGTCCACAAATACACAGGTGAGCTGGTTGCCAATCGCCTTTTGAACCAATGCTGCAGCAACCGCTGAATCAACCCCGCCTGATAAACCACAAATAACTTTCTTATTGCCTACCTGAGACTTTATGTTGATGATCTCATTTTCAACGATGTTCTCTGAGGTCCAAGTTGGTTTACATTTAACGATATCAATCAACCAATGTTGCAAAATCTGCTGGCCATACTCTGAATGCAAAACTTCGGGATGAAACTGCACACCAGCTAACAACCCACTTTCATTTTCAAAAGCTGCAATTGGGGTGTCTGCGGTGCTGCCAATTGTTTTAAATCCATCCGGAGCTTTGGCCACGCTGTCTCCATGACTCATCCAAACATTGAACTCTTCAGGTAAGTTTGCAAAAAGTTGTGCTGAGTTATTGGCAGAGAATTTGGTTCTGCCAAACTCAGATTTGCCGGTTTTAGCTACCTCTCCCCCCAAAGCCTGTGCCATTGCTTGAAAGCCATAACAGATGCCAAAGATTGGAATGCCTTGCTCAAAAATCTTTGGATCGATTTTTGGCGCTCCATCTGCATATACAGATGCCGGACCGCCGGAAAGGATTATGGCTTTTGGATTGCGTACCAAGATTTCATCAATTGAGGCCGTAGCGGGAAGAATTTCGCTGTAAACCTGGGCTTGTCTAACCCGTCTGGCGATTAATTGAGCGTACTGCGCTCCAAAATCAATGACTAAAACAAAATTGTTGTTGCTTCGCATTTAGGCTCGGTTTAGAACCACTTCAACACGTTGGAACTCTTTCAGATCTGAGTAACCACATGTAGCCATCGCACGTCTCAATGCGCCAAATAGATTCATGGTTCCATCTGATGAGTGTGAAGGCCCCAAGAGAATCTCTTCCAGAGTTCCTGTAGTGCCAACATGTACTCGAGCTCCGCGCGGCACCTCTGAATGATGCGCTTCGCTACCCCAGTGCCAACCGCGACCTGGCGCTTGTTCGGCTCGTGCCAACGGTGAGCCCAGCATTACCGCATCCGCGCCGCAGGCAATTGCCTTTGCGATATCTCCACTCTTTCCTACTGAACCATCAGCGATTACATGAACGTAACGGCCACCAGATTCATCTAAGTACTCACGGCGTGCAGCAGCTACATCTGCAACAGCAGTTGCCATTGGAACTGAAATTCCCAGAACCTGTCTTGTTGTATGCGCAGCTCCACCGCCAAAACCAACCAAAACACCAGCGGCTCCAGCACGCATTAAATGTAGTGCGCTTTGCGATGTTGCAGACCCTCCAACAATCACGGGAACATCTAAGTCATAGATAAACTTCTTTAAATTCAAAGGTTCATTTGCCTTTGAAACATGTTCGGCGCTAACTGTGGTGCCACGAATTACAAAGATGTCTACGCCAGCATCAATTACCGCTTTATGAAACTCGGCGGTGCGTTGTGGCGACAAGGCTCCAGCTGCTGTCACTCCTGCAGCACGGATCTCTGCAATTCGTTCCTTAATCAATTCTGGTCGAATTGGAGCTTTGTACAGCTCCTGCATTCTGCGGGTCGCTTGATCAGCTGGAATTGAAGAGATCTCGCCGAGTTGAATCTTGGGATTCTCATAACGGGTCCACAACCCCTCTAGATTCAAAACTCCAAGTCCACCAAGTTTTCCAATTGCAATTGCGGTTTCAGGAGAAACTACAGAGTCCATCGGTGCAGCAAGTAAAGGTAAATCAAATTTGTAAGCATCGATCTGCCAACTGGTGGAAACCTCGTTTGGCTCCCGAGTTCGACGTGATGGAACGATAGAAATATCATCAAATGAGTAAGCGGTGCGGGCTCGTTTGCCGGGAGAGATTTCGATATCAACCATCAGCGACTCCGGTAGTAGTTAGGGGCATCTGCAACATCCAAGACATCATGAGGGTGGCTCTCTTGCAAACCAGCCGAGGTGATTTGAATAAGTCTTCCCCGCTTTTGCAAAGCAGAGATGTCCTCAGCGCCGGCATATCCCATTCCAGAGCGCAATCCGCCTACTAATTGGTGCACCACCTCAGAAACTGGACCGCGGTAAGCGACCTTTCCTTCGATTCCCTCGGGCACCAATTTATCTTCAGCTAAAACATCATCCTGCATGTAGCGATCTTTGGAAAATGATTTCTTGGTGCCACGAGATTGCATCGCACCTAGAGATCCCATGCCGCGATAACTCTTGTACTTTCGACCATCAATCTCAATCAACTCGCCAGGTGACTCTTCACAACCAGCCAACAATGAACCTAGCATTACCGAGTCAGCCCCCGAAACAATCGCCTTGGCAATGTCTCCGGAGTACTGCAGACCACCATCGGCTATCAAGGGAATGTCAGCTTTCTTGCAAGCTTTAGCGGCTTCCATAACTGCAGTCACTTGTGGAACTCCGACACCTGCAACAACTCGAGTAGTACAAATCGATCCCGGACCCACTCCAACTTTTACCGCATCGGCACCTGCGTTAATCAGGGCTTGCGCACCCGCGCGGGTTGCCACATTTCCACCAATAATCTCCTGCTTTGGAAAACTCTTTTTAATTCGAGAGATTGCATCAAGAACCGCACGATGGTGTCCGTGGGCAGTATCAACGACTACCACATCAACACCGATTTCAATTAAGGCTTGTGCTCGCTCGTATCCATCATCGCCGACACCAACTGCTGCACCAACCAAGAGATTTGCACCTTTAACAAGTTTGACATGAGTAACTTGTTCATCAATCGAGAGATTGCGATGGATGATTCCGATTCCGCCAGCTTTTGCCATCGCGATTGCCATTGTTGATTCTGTAACCGTGTCCATGGCTGAGGAAACCAAAGGGATTTCCAATTGAATATCGCGGGTTAATTGGGTTTTTGTGGATACCTCAGAGGGCACTACATCGGAGGCATCTGGAAGTAAGAGCACATCATCATAGGTAAGGCCCAACATGGCGACCTTTTCATTGACATTCTCGCTCACCACGCCACCTTAATGGTTGTGATTATTGCCTACCAAATAAGGGCTAGATCAGGCGCCAACCGCCCGCATAATCTCCTCGACCGCCTCTAGTAAGTCATCCACTAGAACGGCAGATTTCTTATCAGAATATTTCCATCCAGGGCCGCCCAGAACAATTCGCGGTGCAGGACGAATTGCAGGTAACTCCCCAATTACTGCTGGATCGCCATTTTTTCCTAATTGCGCCCAGAGGAAGATTGCCGGCGGAGCAGAGCGCTTTACTACCGCGCTTATAGCCTCAATCGGTGTACGAGCTCCCAAGAATTGAATCGCAATATTGCGCTCCGACAATGCTGCGCCCAATGCATAAAGAGCCAGCGAGTGCATCTCTTCCCCAATACAGGCCAGCAAAACAGGGCGGGCGTTAATTGGATTTTGTACAGATTTGTTTTCTTCCTGCAGCAACCTCTTAATTATTTCACTTACTAAATGCTCTGTTTCAATTCCAGTTCCTGATTCAGCCCATTCATCGCCAATCAAGATTAGTAATGGAACAATTACTTCATTCCAGGTATTTGTTATACCGCGAGCAGATAACTCGGCACGCAAAAGCTCTTCAATAAAGTTTCTATCGTAGGCGCGTGCTGCGCGGATTAAGGTTTCAACTAACTCTTCTCGCACCTCTACATCTTTAGACAGTGAGGTTGAAATCAATTCGGCAGAGGATTGACCATCAAAACTTAAAGCTCGTTGTGCAGCCTCTGCAGGTGAAACTCCAGCGATTACCAATTTGCGCATCAGAGTTAAGCGAGCTAAGTCATGGTTGTTATAACGGCGATGTTCGCCGGTGCTGTGCTCGGAGGGCCCTAACCCATATCTACGATCCCAGGTCCGCAAGGTAGCGGGGGCAACACCCAGCCGCCGGGCTACGGCAGCCACCGTCAGCGCCTCGGTGTTGGGGGAAATAGAGTTCTCAGCCACTGGCCAATACTGCGTCCAGATTGTGGTGTGCGCGACTTGAAACTAGCTCTCAGCAACTTTTAAGGGCGTTTCGCGGGATAGGTACTTGAACAACTTATGGCGCGATTGTATGGTTCACCCATGTCTGAAACCTCGCGCTTACCGAAGCCGGTAGCCTCAAATTGGGAGTGGCAGTATGAGGGTGCTTGCCGATCCCTTCCAACTGAGATGTTCTTTCATCCAGATGGAGAGCGCGGCCCCCGCCGCAAGGCTCGTGAGAACGCCGCCAAAGCGGTTTGCGCAACCTGTCCGGTGATTGCGGCATGTAGAGCTCATGCCCTAGCCGCCCAAGAGCCATATGGCATTTGGGGAGGCTTAACCGAAGAGGAGCGTTTGGACATCATCAGCAAAGCGCAGCGTCAGCAACGCTTCTTCACTGCGTAGGTACTTCCTTAAAGAAACAAACCCCGGGGATGCGACCCCGGGGTTTAATATTTTTAACGGAAAGGATCTGGACTC
>RFSC01000140.1 GCA_009924185.1 Actinomycetota bacterium | reverse complement strand
ACGCGGGTTGTGTAGGCCTTAACGATGCCAATGACGCGAGAGATCCTGGTGGGGCCGATGCCAGAGCCGGTAGATGCACCGCCTGCGGTGGGATTTGATGAGGTAACAAAGGGATAGGTGCCGTGATCGACATCTAACAATGTGCCCTGTGAACCCTCGAGCAAAACATTTTCACCTTTTGCTAATGCTTGATTGAGTAGCAATGAGGTATCTACAACATAAGGACGCAAAATCTCGGCGTACTCCAAATACTCGCGAAGTACATCATCAACCTCGATACCTTTGCGGTTGAAAACTTTGATCAAAACTTGATTCTTATCGCGCAGCGCGCCTTCGATTTTTTGACGCAAGATAGATGGATCAAATAGATCCTGTACTCGAATACCAATGCGGTTGATCTTGTCAGCATAAGCCGGTCCAATTCCACGGCCTGTGGTGCCAATCTTTGCTTTGCCCAAGAAACGTTCGGAAACTTTGTCGATGGTGCGGTGATAAGGGGTAATTAAATGTGCGTTAGTAGAAATCTTTAGGTTAGAGGTATCAACACCGCGTTCATTTAAGCCACGGATCTCTTCTAGCAAAACCGCTGGGTCAATAACAACACCGTTGCCAATTACTGGGATACAGGAAGGGGTGAGAATTCCGGAAGGTAATAAATGAAGGGCGTACTTTTGATCACCGATTACAACGGTGTGGCCTGCGTTGTTGCCGCCTTGATAACGGACTACATATTTAACTTTGTCGCCGAGCAAATCAGTGGCTTTACCCTTGCCCTCATCGCCCCATTGAGCACCAAGTAAAACTATGGCCGGCACGCGATATCTCCTACCTCGAGGATTACAGGTAATTTTCACACAAATACCGAGATAGGAGAAATCGCCCGCCTGTCAGCTAGAGCCCGATATGGGTGAGTGACTGGCGGATCAGGAAGGACAGGACGGTGCGCAGGACCTCGGAGCCCATGATGCGAACTAGGAAGTCAACGATATCGACCCCAAAGAAGCTGAGGCCAGAGAAGATGTGGTTCATGAATAAGCGCCTTTCTTTTATCTTGATGTTTGAAGGAGTGCGAACTATCGCGCTGATAAATCACGAAAAAACATTGATTAAGCCATAGTGGGGAAAACTCCCCGCTGGTAATCTGCCAATATGAATGACTCGCTCTCCAATCTATTAAGTGAAAATCGCACCTTTGCTCCATCGGCGGAGTTTGCGGCGCAGGCCAATGCCAAAGCGGATTTGTATGAGATTGCAGAGCGGGATCGTCTAGCGTTTTGGGAGCAACAAGCCGGCAATCTGTACTGGCA
>RFSC01000139.1 GCA_009924185.1 Actinomycetota bacterium | reverse complement strand
CAAATCTGAAAAGACTGTGCTGTTGCGTGCAGATATGGATGCATTGCCAGTGACTGAATTGGCAGACATTCCGTACAAGAGTCAGATCGATGGTGCGATGCACGCCTGCGGTCATGACCTTCATGTAGCAATGCATTTTGGTGCGGCCAAACTACTGGTTCGAAACAAATCAAAACTCAACGGTGATGTGGTCTTTATGTTCCAACCCGGCGAGGAAGGCTTTGATGGCGCAGGACATATGATTAAAGAGGGTGTTCCCAGCGGTCGTAAAGCTGATGCAACTTATGGCCTTCACGTTATGTCATCGGCAATTCCGGCAGGAGTATTCACTACCAAGCCTGGCACCATGATGGCCTCCAGTGATGAGTTACATGTGACAGTTATTGGAATGGGCGGACATGGATCACAACCTCATACCGCTAAGGATCCAATCCCAGTAGCTGCTGAAATGGTCAGTGCGTTGCAGTTATTGATTACCAGATCCTTTAGTGCTTTTGATCCGGTAGTAATTACTGTTGGACAATTTCATGCTGGAACTAAAGCCAACATAATTCCGGATACTGCAGAGTTTCAGGCAACAATTCGAACCTTCTCTCCAGAGAATAGATCTCGCATCCAAGTTGAGGCGGTTCGTTTGTGTAATTCAATCGCTGAGGGATACGGTCTTAAAGCTGACGTCAAACTTGTGGAACAGTATCCAGTTACAGTAAATAACAATGACCATGCCCAGTTCTTGGGCAAGGTAGCGGCTGAAATCTTTGGCGCAGAAGGATATGTGGATATGCCACACCCAATCGCTGGAGCTGAGGATTATTCAAGGGTTCTTGAAGAGGTTCCGGGTTCATATGCGTTCCTAGGTGCATCAGTAGATAAAGAGTTCACTAAATCTGAGGTGAATCATTCACCTAGAGCCATGTTTGATGACTCTGTGTTGTATCGAGGAACTGCTCTACTAAGTGAGTTAGCAGTGCAATCACTAAATGAAATGGCTTGATGAGTTCCACTGCAACTGTTTTTGGTTTTGAAGCTGAAAAGCCGGCCTTAGTACTTGTACATGGTCTGGGTTCAGCTGGAACCATCTGGAAAACACTAATCCCGGATTTGATTCGAGATTTTTCAGTTTATGCAATAGATCTACCGGGACATGGAGATGCTCCATTGGATCTGAATGCTGAGTTAGATCCACAATCTCTTGCTCGAGACATAGTTGAAATGATGGAAAGAGATCATGGCGTTACGCAAATGCATGCCGCTGGTAATTCACTAGGTGGATGGATTGCGCTAGAGATGGCTAATGTCGCTCCTGATCGTGTGAAGAGCGTGACAGCG
>RFSC01000138.1 GCA_009924185.1 Actinomycetota bacterium | reverse complement strand
CCAATGCGATTCATGGATTTGGAATTACCTCTTCATGGGAAGAGCTAGGCGATGGTTACTTTGGATTGGATTTTCCAGAGCCTTATCGAGGAGCGCGAGTAGAACAGCGTTATGAGATTTTGGATAACGCACTGCGTTGGTCATTGGAGTATGAGGCTGGGGATTGTGATCTGCCTTTTTGGTTGGGATTTCATCCTTGGTTTCCGCGGGAGTTAGATCGCGGTGGAGCGGTAGAGGTTGATTTTCATCCCGGGCAGATGTTGGAGCGCGGTCCTGATTACCTGCCGACTGGAAAGTTGATTACGCCAAGTGCGTCGCCTTGGGATGATGCATTTACCCAGGTGCGTGGGACGCCGACGGTTTATTGGGAAGATGTTTTGCAGATCAAGATTGAATCTGATGCCCCTTATTGGGTGGTTTATGACCAGGATGCTGAAGGGGTTTGCGTAGAACCGCAGACCGCGCCACCGGATGCTGCGAATTTGGGTATTACAAGTGATATCTAGAAGCACTTTTTGTCTTTGATGAGATTTGATAGGTTAGAAAAATGATTAATCGGGAGCATTTAAAGAAGCTGCACGCGCGGGAAGAAGAGCGTTACTTGACGCGCACTCCAAAGAGCCGTGAGCTTTTTGGTGAGGCAAAGCAGGTAATGCCGGGCGGTGTTCCGATGTCCTGGATGACGAAATGGCCCGGAAAATACCCATTATTTGTTAGTACCGCGCAGGGTGCGCATTTTGTTGATGTAGATGGCAATGAGTACATAGATCTTTGTTTGGGTGACACTGGGTCGATGACTGGGCACTCTCCTGAAGCCACGACTGCTGCGATTACTGCGCAGTTGAAGAAAGGCATGACCGCGATGTTGCCGACCGATGATGCGGTGGCGGTGTCTGCGGAGTTGGCGCGCAGATTCGGCTTGCCATTGTGGCAGTTCACAGTTTCTGCCACCGACGCTAATCGTCATGCGATTCGTTATTCACGTTTGATTACAGGTCGACAAAAGATTGTTGTGATTGATCGTTGTTATCACGGCTCTGTGGATGAAACCTTTGCGACTTTGGATGCATCGGGAAATACCGTGAAGCGCGAAGGAAATATTGGTGCACCGGTTGATTTGGATGTCACCACACGGGTTGTGGAGTTCAATGATTTGGTGGCGATGGAAGCCGCGTTAAAGCATGGTGATGTTGCAGCAGTATTGATGGAACCTGCGATGACCAATGTGGGAATAGTTTTGCCGGATGAGGGATATTTGAATGCGGTTGGAGAATTGGCCAAGAAGTATGGCGTGATTTGGATTATCGATGAGACACACACGATCTCAGTAGGACCGGGTGGCATGACCGC
>RFSC01000137.1 GCA_009924185.1 Actinomycetota bacterium | reverse complement strand
CGCCTGACAACACCATGCTCTATGCCACTTTGAATAGCTCTGGACGGGTGGTAGCTATGGATTTATCTACCAACAAAGTAGTTAGATCGGTTCGCACTGGAAAAACATCGCGCAGCCTAGATATCTCTGCCGATGGAACCGCGCTTTACGTAGTCAATTACACCAGCGACACGGTTTCTAAAGTTCGTTCTAGCGACCTCAAAGTTATGCAGAAAATCAAAGTTTGCAATGAGCCAATTGGAATTACCTATGAACCTCTACACAAACGGGTATGGGTCGCCTGTTACGGCGGAGCAATCAAAGTATTTAGTGATTCCCTTTCACAATAACGCCCAATAAACGATCCATCGCAGCACGGGCCTTATTACGTGCGGTAAAAGATGGCGTTAGTTATGCCATCAGCCAGAATTGCAAAGGCGTACTCAGTTTCGCCATTTCTTACATATCCCGCCAAAGTGACGCTGTTATTCACCCAGCCAGTCTTAGCGTGCACCATTCCAACCGCATTGGGAGCGGTCTCTAAAAATCTTTTCTTTAAGGTTCCGGTTTGTCCGCCTATTGGCAACCCATCATAAATTGAGACAAAGGTGGGGTTGTTTCTTATGGTGATTAGTAAATCAACAATTGTTGTGGCAGAAACTCGATTCTCTTTTGATAAACCGCTGCCATCTTTTACGACCAGTCCGGCGTGCTCAACACCTAGAGCATCTAGAGCTAATTTGAAGGTGGTAGTTAAACCTTTGCCAGTTGTTTCATAACCAATTTCTCTGGCCGCATCCTTTGCCAGGCGATCTGCCAATCTGTTACTGTTATCGCTCCACAAGGTAACAAACTTAACCATCTCACTTACCGGAACCGAGGTCGCGCTAGCTACCTCCTCAATCTCTAAAGCTTCCGCTTCGACCGCTGAAATCTTTTGAAAACTTACCTTTACTCCTTTGCGCTTTAAGTTGTCGGCAAGATCTGTGGTGTCCTTTTCAAATAAGCCGGAGTAGAGAATGGTGATTTTCTTTAAATTACTAGTGTTGGCTTTGTTGACCAATCCAGGTAGAAATCTTTGCTTATTTTTCTTGGCAAAACTTAAATTACTAGTTAGCCAGGGATCTAAAGTTCCCTTAATATAGAAAATATCCGGAACTGGAGTTTTATGAATCGTAGTTATGTAACGCTTATCTGGGCCCAGAAAATAAAGCGCGGCAGTGCTTGATACCAACTTCAAAACCGAAGCCGGGATACGCAATGACTCTGGCTGATTTTGCGCCAAAACCGATTTATCTAGTGGATTAATCACCAACAATCCCGGTGAAGCCAACTGCTTGGCGGTCACATACTTTTCGATGGAGTGCAGCGC
>RFSC01000136.1 GCA_009924185.1 Actinomycetota bacterium | reverse complement strand
ATTGTGATTACCGCGCCAGCTGGATATGAAGAGCAGTTCCGTCAGATTGTTGGCGAGAGTGCAAAGGTTATTACCGGCGGGGCATTACGTAGTGATTCCGTAAATCTAGCTCTAAACGCATTATCTCCATCGGTTAAATATGTATTGGTACATGATGCAGCGAGAGCTTTAGCAACTCAGGATCTAGCCTCTCGAGTCTTGCAAGAGTTGAAATCAGGTGCGCCTGCAGTTATTCCGGCGCTCAATGTCGTAGACACCATCAAAGAGGTTGATCGCGATGGCTATGTGCGCAGCACCCCAGATCGCTCAGCTCTGCGTGCGGTACAGACGCCACAAGGTTTTGAACTAAGTGTTTTGCGCAGAGCTCATGAGGCCAGCGCTGATGCCACAGATGATGCCGCTTTAGTAGAAGCGCTTGGCATAAAGGTAAAGACAATCGCGGGCGAAGCGCGTGCTATGAAGATTACAAATCCAGAGGATTTAGCGGTCGCAGTTACTCATCTCCGCAATCTTGATTCGCAGCTACGAGTTGGAGTCGGAACCGATGCCCATGCATTTTCCAATGATCCAAACCGACAACTTTGGTTGGGTGGAATTTTATGGAGCGATGTAGTTGGCGTAGATGGTCACTCTGATGGTGATGTTGCTGCTCATGCCATCTGCGATGCATTGTTCAGCGCAACTAGTCTTGGTGATTTAGGTTCTAACTTTGGCACCTCCGATCCAAAGTATGCCGGCGCCTCCGGAGTTACCTTGTTACAAGAAACCCTTTCCCAAGTTACTGCAGCCGGTTATGCAATCAACAATGTCGCGGTGCAAATTGTTTGCAACAAACCAAAGATTGGTACCCGACGCACTGAGGCAATCGCTGCGTTATCTCAGGCATTAGGTGGCGCACCAGTATCTGTTACCGCTACCTCAACAGATGGATTGGGTTTCACCGGTGAAGGTAAAGGTATTTCAGCAATTGCGACAGCTTTAGTTCAGAAGAGGAATTAGGATTAACATCGTGAGCGCATTAAAGCTTTATGACACCGCTACCCGTACGGTTAGAGATTTCCAACCTTTGAAAAAAGGTGAGGTTTCAATGTATGTCTGCGGTGCTACGGTGCAAGCCGCTCCTCACGTTGGACATATTCGCAGCGGAGTTAACTTTGATATTTTGCGACGCTGGTTAACCGCTACTGGTTACAACGTCACCTTCATCCGCAACGTCACCGATATCGATGACAAGATCCTTCACAAGGCGGTCCATGAGGAGATTCCTTGGTGGGCGGTTGCCATGAAGTATGAGCGGGCCTTCGCTTTAGCTTATGAATCGCTAAATGTTTTGCCTCCAACCTACGAGCCACGAGC
>RFSC01000135.1 GCA_009924185.1 Actinomycetota bacterium | reverse complement strand
TATGTGGGGACCGATTGCTCGGTCCCCACATAACTATCGTCAACCTTTAACGGTTGCCCACGCGTTGGTCCACTCCTGGAAGCTTGTGCACTTCACATCGGTTCGACCATCTAGGCAGGTTTCAATTGGAGTTGTCCAAGGCCAAATTCTCTTGAAGAACTCTTCATCTTCAGCAAAGAAGGTATCGCAGTGTGCTTGAGCCTCTGGGCTTGATTTGCAGAATGCGATATTTGCTGGAGCCATTCCGAAGTTAACAGCGATAGCGCCATTTACATCTGCTCTGCTGGTGTAATCCATCCAGGCATAAGCACAGTTGATGTTCTTGGTCTTCGAGCTAACTAGCCATGCGTCATACCAACCTGTTGAACCTTCTTTTGGCAGGGTGGTCTTTAGATTGTCTTTCGCAGCAAATTTGCGCAAGACCTCCCATGAAGTTCCAACAACGGTGTTGCCACCGACGAAGGAGGTAATTTGCGCGACTGGATCTGACCAGTACTCACCAATGATCGTGTTTTGTTGCTTTAGAAGATCAATGGCTGCAGCGAGCTGAGTTTCATCCAAAGCATATGGATTCTTGATGTTTAGTTCTGGCTTGTGATACATCAAGTAAACAGCTGCATCTGCGATGTAAATCGGAGCATCGTAAGCGGTGATCTTGCCCTTGTATGGGCTGTTGGTTTCCCAAACTACATCCCAGCTCTCAGGAGCTCCACCGGTTACTTCTTCGTTGTACTGAAGCAGGTTAGCTCCACGTCCAATGGGTACACCGTATGGCTTGCCATTAACGGTGTCATAAATATTGCCCTTCATTCCTGATGCGATGTCGCCACCGAAGTTTGGAATCAAGTCAATGTTTAGAGGTTGGACATCGCCACCGACGATTAGTCGAAGTGCCGCATCACCAGATGCAGAAACGATGTCGTAGTTACCGGTACGCATCAAAGTAACCATTTCATCGCTAGTTCCTGCGACGCGTGGATTTACTTTGCAACCAGTATCTGCTGTGAATTTATCGGTCCAGGCTGGCTCAACGAAGCCAGACCAGTTAACAATGTTCAATTCTCCTTCGAACTCACCCATTGCTTGGTGCATTGGGATATCAGGTACTTCGATTGAAAGACCTGAACTGTCTTCGCCGCCAGAGGAACATCCGCTGAGGACTAGAACAAATGCCGAGAGAGCACTGAGTACCACTAGCTTTTTGCTCTTCATATCTTTCCTTTCGACTGACATTCGTCAGTACTAAGCGGGTATCTCTGCTGCATGGCTATCAAGCCAGATAGCGGTTACCCGATCGCCAGTGACAAAACTATTGTCGTCTGCCGGCAATTCTCGATTGGTTTGGCTGATGCTGATTTTGAGGCCAAAATCAGTCTCCAT
>RFSC01000134.1 GCA_009924185.1 Actinomycetota bacterium | reverse complement strand
ATGTAATCAGAAACATCGTAACCATGATCATTTTGCGGAGATGGGTACCAAGGGGTTATCCAAATCGCATCGACTCCAAGCTTTTGGAGATAGCCCAGCTTTGATCTAATTCCCTCAACATCACCAATTCCATCACCATTTGAATCGGCAAAGGAGCGGATGTAAATCTGATAGGTAACCGCATCACGCCACCATGGGCGCACTCCGCGAGGCGCTAACTTTGAACTCACTTGCTCTCCTCTAGATATTGCTGCAAAAAGCCACGTTCCTCATCATTGAGTGAACGTGACTTTGCAATACTTTCATCTACTGCGACCTGAACAGTTCTGATTCGGGCATACAAGACATCCTCGCCCTTTACCTCATAAATCATGGTGAATGAGGAGTTACCTATGGACTCTACCCATAGGACAACATCTACATAAGTTCCACCTTGAAAAATAGCGTTCTTGAAATCAACTTCGGCTCGGGCAACAACCATTCGCAAAAAGGTATTGTCTGAGGCGGCCATAGGATTTTTAGCGAAGGACCATTCAAAGCGAGCCTCTTGAGCAAAGGTTAGATAACGCGCATTATTGACATGTCCCATCGCATCCAAATCATCCCAACGGACAAAAGCTTTGTGATGGTATTTCATCGAGTTAGCTTTCGATAAGTAACACGGTGAGGACGTGCAGCCTCTGGCCCCAATCTTTCAATCTTATTCTTTTCATAAGATTCAAAGTTGCCTTCAAACCAGAACCACTGTGAATCACCTTCATAAGCCAGGATGTGTGTAGCAACACGATCTAAGAACCAACGATCATGCGAGATAACTACAGCGCAACCTGGGAACTCCAACAAAGCATTTTCTAATGAGCCCAATGTCTCAACATCTAGATCATTTGTTGGCTCATCTAGAAGCAATAGGTTGCCGCCCATCTTTAGAGTTAAAGCCAGATTCAAACGGTTACGCTCTCCACCTGATAAAACTCCAGCTGGTTTTTGCTGATCTGGTCCTTTAAAACCAAACGCTGAAACATATGCGCGGCTCGGCATTTCTACTGCGCCGACCTTTATGAAATCCAAACCGTCAGATACAACTTCCCAAAGTGGCTTCTTGGGATCGATGCCACCTCTTGATTGATCTACATATGAGATCTTTACGGTTTCTCCCACCTTGATGCTGCCCGAATCTGGTTGCTCCATTCCTAAAATCATCTTGAAGAGAGTGGTTTTACCAGCACCATTTGGTCCAATGACACCGACGATTCCATTACGCGGCAGTGAGAAAGAAAGATTGTCGATCAATAGACGCTCTCCAAAGCCCTTTGAAAGGTTTTCAACCTCAACAACAACATTGCCAAGTCTTGGACCCATTGGAATCTGAATCTCTTCAAA
>RFSC01000133.1 GCA_009924185.1 Actinomycetota bacterium | reverse complement strand
AGGGAACTTATCGAAGTTTGGCGGACGCTTTTCTTTGTAAGCATCACGGCCCTCTTGGCCTTCCTCAGTTAAATAGAAGAGCAAGGTGGCATCACCGGCAAGTTGTTGTACACCAGCAAGTCCATCATCAGCAGCGTTTAATCCTGCCTTTAACAAACGTAGTGCCATTGGAGAGTGGCGCAACATTTCCCGGGCCCAAGAAACAGTTTCTGCCTCTAACTCTTTTACTGGAACAACGGTGTTAACCAATCCCATTTCCAATGCTTCTTTGGCATCGTACTGACGGCACATAAACCAGATCTCTCGCGCCTTTTTCTGACCAACATGACGAGCCAATAAACCTGCGCCGTACCCACCATCAAATGAACCAACCATCGGACCGGTCTGGCCAAACTTGGCGTTATCTGCTGCAACAGTGATATCGCAAACCACATGAAGTACATGTCCGCCACCAATTGCCCATCCTGCAACCATGGCAATAACTGGTTTTGGAGTGCGACGAATCTGCACCTGTAGATCTAAAACATTGAGTCGGCCGATTCCTTTTTGGCCAACTGTGTCGCTGCCGATGTATCCATCATCACCGCGCACTGAGATATCGCCACCAGAACAAAAAGCTTCTTCACCTTCACCGGTAAAGATAATTACTCCGACCTTGTCATCATCACGGGCAAAGTTAAAAGCCTGCTGTAACTCCGCAAGGGTCTCTGGTCTAAATGCGTTGCGCACCTGTGGGCGATTGATAGTTATCTTCGCCATACCTTCTGCTATTTCATAACGCACATCAGTGAAGTTCTCGGAACCTGCGCCACGTTGCCATTGTGGAATGACACGGCTACCTGGTTCCCGCTTAATCGGCTTGCTCATATGGCATACCCTACGGTGGTTATGGATTCTGCGGTAAAGCGAAAACTGCGCACTATCGATCCTTCGTGGTCGACCCCACAAATACTGGATGCGCTGCTGCTCTCCCTAAAGGGTGAGGGTCCTGCCTTGTCGACCACAGATATCGCAGCAACCGAAGTAGATCCACGTGTGGCGCTAGTTGTTACTACATCAGGTTCAACCGGTGACCCCAAATCAGTTTTACTTAGCAAGCAATCTTTATTGGCCAGCACCAGGGCTACACATAAGTATCTAAATGCAACTAGTGGTCAGCGTTGGTCCTTATTACTACCAACCAATCACATCGCCGGAATAAATGTATTGCTGCGTTCTATAGAACTTGGCACAACGCCCGTAAGTGTTGAATCCCGTGCGGATTACACCGCGATTGTTCCCACACAACTGCATCGTGCTTTAAATGGTGATACAACTTTGTTTGATCACTTGAAAGGTTGCACCACAGTACTCGTAGGTGGCGGCCCACTTGATAAAGAG
>RFSC01000132.1 GCA_009924185.1 Actinomycetota bacterium | reverse complement strand
GATTGGAGTTGAAGCCAATAGATCTGAGGTGTTCTTGTTAGCAACCTGTGCCATACCACCGGTAAGAGCAATACCGATGATCAATGCAGAGTTCTGCTTGCCCTTGATGGTTTGGAAATGAGCCAAACCAGTTGTGCCACCGGCACCTGGTTTGAAATCAGTTGTTTGTGAGGTCAATAGACCTTCTTTAATCAAAGTCTTGGAGATTGCATCAGTTGTTGCTGAGTATCCACCAGGACCTGCTGGAACTGTCCAATCAATTGTTGTAAGTGGCTTTAGATCTGGATACCACCAGCGAAGTGAATCCTTGAATGAACCAAAGGTAACTCTGGTGCAACGTAGATCTGAACCTTCAACACCACGGTTCTTTGCCACCATACCAGCGCGGCCGCACTCATCACCGGCGTTAGCTTTGGCTGATGGAACTTTCTTCGCGGTTGCAGAAGTGGTTCCTGCGAAAACAAGTGCGAGTGAGGTTACGACCACGCCCACGCTTGTAAGTACTTTCTTCAAAGACATTTGTCTCTCCTAGGTTTCTCTCGAGGGTGAGAGAGTGGGCGCTAAGGTATCTAGACCTGAGCGCCTGGAAAAGCAGGTAAAGGTGTCAGATAGATAACGTTTTTGTGAAAAACCCTGATAAAGCCATGAAATCATGGGCTCGTGAAGTTCTTTGCCCCTCAAATCATCACCAGCTCTGGGGTCCTTAAGGAGCGCACCTTCCAGGTCGAAAATGGATTGATCTCTGCAATCGATTTTGGTCAAGCGTCAGATGCCATTGTTTTAGAAGGGGTCGTAACGCCCGGCTTTGTTGATATTCACTGTCATGGCGGCGGAGGCTTTGATAGCTCAATTGATGCAAGAGCTGGAGAGTTTCATCTCAAGTTTGGAACGACGACCATGTTGGCCAGTTTTGTTTCAGAGCCAATTAATTCAATTGTTACCAAACTAGAAAAATTAACTTTAAACCGCAATGTAATTGGGGTTCATCTTGAGGGTCCTTACATATCTCATGCTCACTGCGGTGCTCACAAACCAGAGTACTTAACCACACCTTCACAAAGTGATTTAGAGAAATTAGTCGCAACTAAAAAGGTCAAGCACATAACCATCGCGCCAGAGATTGATGGCGCTCTAGATGCAATTGCATACCTTTCTAAAAACGGTGTGATGGTGGCACTTGGCCATAGTGCGGCAAACTCTGAAGTGGTAAACAAAGCTATAGATAACGGTGCCAAGATTGTTACCCATCTCTATAACGGGATGAAAAAGGATTACTCTGACAAAGCAACATTGGCCGGTAGCGCGTTACATGGCTCAAACCTAGGTTTGGAGTTAATCCTTGATGGGGTACATGTGCCTTTCAATATCGTCAAAGATTTTCTCGCTGCTGCAGGTTCTCG
>RFSC01000131.1 GCA_009924185.1 Actinomycetota bacterium | reverse complement strand
ACTACTTCGTGATTGACCAAAATTTCGCGGTCAAAGTGCCTAACTCTCTCGAACTATCCGCTGTGGCCCCTCTTCTTTGTGCAGGAATCACCCTTTACTCCCCGCTACGTCATTGGAAAGCACAACCTGGCCAGCGAATAGCGATCATGGGATTGGGTGGCTTGGGACATATGGGCGTGAAGTTCGCTTCTGCTCTAGGTGCAGAGGTAACTGTTCTGTCGCATTCAAAAACCAAAGAGACGGATGCACGTCGGATGGGTGCCACTCACTTTGTAGATACCCAGAATGCAGATTGGAACAAAGGGCTTAAGAAGCAATTTGATTTAGTTCTCAATACCGTTTCAGCAGATCTTGATTTAGAACCCTATTTATCAACCTTAAAGACCGATGGGACCTTGGTTGTTATCGGTCTTCCGGGGAAACCTTATTCAGTAAACGCTGGCACATTGTTGGATGGCAGAAGATCTATCGCTGGTTCAATGATTGGAGGCATCCCAGAACTTCAAGAAATGCTGGAGTTCTGCGGTAACCACAACATAGTCAGTGATGTTGAAGTTATCACTGCAGATTACATAAACATCGCTTATGAGCGAACCGTGGCAAGTGATGTGAGATACCGATTTGTGATTGATGCAAAAAGCTTTTAATTATGAGTTTTAAAAGGATTGCGCAATCCATGCCAGTAAAGGAGCCAGCGCTAAAGAGGGAAGTAAATTCCCGATTGCTATCTCCTTGATTTTCAATAGCTTCAAAGCGATACCAAAGAGTAAGACACCACCTACGGCGGTCATTGCGCTGATTTGAAAATCAGCAAGAACTTGTCCTGCCATCAAACCAACGCCGGTCCAGAAAAATTGATAGATACCCACCGGCAAGGCCGATACCGCCACACCCCAACCAAGGGCAGCAGCAAAAGCCATGGCTGCGAAAAAATCGAGAATGCTCTTCAAAGTTAACTGCTCTATTCCAGTCCCCATCCCATCACTAATGCTGCCCAAGATTGCTAAGGGACCAATTACGAAGAGCAGAGATGCCGTTACAAAGCCTTCAACAAAAGGGGATTTCCCTTGTCTATCCAACTTGTTTTTAAGATGTATACCGAATCGCTCCAGTTTCGCTTCGATATCAAGGAGGGATCCCACAGCCCCGCCAATCAATAAAGAGCCCAGAACTACGAGCAATGGAGCTCCTTTGGGGGTTGCCTTCAACCAGCGATTTGTCCCACATAGCGAAAACTGATGCGGCCGCACTGATCAAAGTGACAGCACCTAGAACATCCATCATTAGAGAGCGAGTGGTTTCTTTAAACTTATTCCCTACGATCACACCAATAGCTGCACCAACTAAGATTGACAAAATATTTAGAGTGGTTCCAAAACCGATAAACATGAAATTAAGTGTAGGGC
>RFSC01000014.1 GCA_009924185.1 Actinomycetota bacterium | reverse complement strand
CAAATGCATTCCAGCAGGCCTCTTGCGCCTGTGCTTCGTAGCGATAATCAACCTCTTCAATGATGCGAGCGCGCAATTCTTCAAGAAGTGGTTTCATTTCTAATCCAGGTAGAACTAGCTGGAAAATCTTGGCAAATCTTTGAATTTGATTTAGATCTGAAATCAAAGCCTCAGCAGCTCCGGGGTATTGAACTTTAACCGCGACTGCTCTGCCATCTTTCCAAATCGCTTTATGTACCTGACCGATTGATGCAGAAGCAGCGGGGGTGTCATTGAATTCAGAGAAGTTATCGCGCCAATCTTCGCCTAACTCCTTAGCCAAAACTTTATGGACAACTCGAGCCGGTAGCGGAGGAGCAGACTCCTGCAACTTAACCAAAGTTTCGCGGTATGGCTTGGCAATTTCTTCTGGTAGCGCCGCCTCAAAAACAGAGAGCGCTTGGCCAAATTTCATTGCGCCGCCTTTTAGTTCGCCGAGAACTTTGAAAACTTGTTCAGCGGTTTTCTCCTGTAAATCACCAAAAGCGAAATCCGGAGATTGACCAATTAACTGTTTACCAAAACCCACTGCGCCACGACCAGCAACAGACAATGGAATGCTGGCCAGCTTGGCGCTGCGCTTGCTGGTCTTTGATGGAATCTGATCGGTCACAAGGGCATTCTGGTTTAAGGGGAGTGTTCTCGCGAGTTGAAAGGATGGAATAGCGGCTTCAGCTCCAATTGCAGCCGCAACTTGGGTGCTGTATCCACTGTCTAATCTCAGGTGTGTGAAAGTTTCGCATTGAATAAGTAATTGATGTTGCCAGAAACACACTTTTATTCTGTGCTGCGATTTGTGAGACATCGGCCGCAATCGATGCCGCTATCGCGTAGCTCATAGTCACACCAACATCTAGATCCTTGTTCGACACTGATTCTTCACGGCTCTGATTTGAAGAGAGTTCTGTGCAGCGATAGCAAGGGGTTTTTCCAGGGATTACTAAAGGCCCAACCCGTACTTCACCGCTGGTAGCAACATCCACCATTAGATATCTGGTGTTTTCCGAAGCCCAACGCTGCATTGCATCCGGTGCAGGTTTACCAACAGAGATAATCAAATCAGGGTTTTTTCCGCTATTGCTTTGATCTGGATACAGACAGCTCTGTGCTCTCAATTCCTCTAAAACCTGACGTCGTGATTGGCCAATATGGTTGCGATTTACAAACCCACCGGAAAGATCATGCTCTGTCATTTTCAAATAAGGATTGCGCACGGGCAAACGATTGATTACTCGAATTTGAGAGAAACCTGATGCACTCAGAATCCCTACCAGATTGTTGGCAATCTTGCCTTTACCAAAAATCAAAATGGAGAATCTTCGTCTACTAATCACTGAGCTTCGACCCGCATCAACATCTCCAGAGTTGAAGGTCGCAGCGTTACACTCAACCTCCATCCGATTTAAAAAGTTTTGAATTGCATAATCTTCAGTTAAGAACTGAGATTGAAAGTTCTCTGTGTCAATCATTGGCTCTATCTCGCCTACCTCTGGGTTGTACCGCTCAACGTAGGAGATTGGAGTTCGGAATAAATCCACTAGGTCATGACGCTGGAGTTCCTGAAGAAGTTTCTTGATTTGCTCAGGGGTTATCTTTGAAATCTGACAGATTTCGGAGAGACCTCGTTTTCCATCAAATAGCTCCAGGATCCGAACCGGGTTGAAACCATCCCATTCAGCAGCAAAGGGGATAGTGCGAAATCTGGTACCGACAATTAACTGAGTTCGATCGGGGGTTAGGTGGTAGCTGACCCCATGTTTAAGCGCGGGCGAAAAGGTCATGCCGGATTTTGTTTAACTATGTGACTTCAGTCGTTCTTGGAACTAGCCACGTTGTGCGCTTTATCCGCTCTTGCCCTAAGCCAGTAACTTTGCTTGCACCCGCGGTGTTCGGGCGGTTCATGGGTTTAGGAATACAAAAAAGCGCCCGTGCCATCAGCACGAGCGCTTTCTCTAAATCTTTGGTTAAGCCTTGCCCAAGATGCGATTGACCTTAGTGCCGCATGTAGGGCAGATACCCTGTGCCATACGACGACCAGAGTCGGAGACCTTTACAGTTCCTTCGAACTGACGCTTCTCTTTGCACTTTACGCAATAAGCCTCACCTTTATATGTCTCTGCCATAACTTCCTCCGATCCTCGCAGCGCTTGGAGTGTCTGCGAATAGGCTCACGATACCCCCGTCACACGCGTAGACACGCTTAGCCCACGCTCAAATCCCCATCTTTTTCCGCGCAATTGGCGCACTTACCCGCTGGCCCCCGCCTCATACCCGTCTAGGTAGGCGTTGGCCCGCTCCGAGGCCTCATATCTGGCTAGTAGCGCCTCAAACTGGGCTCCGTGGTCGGGGATCATCAGATGGATGAGCTCATGGACCAAAAGGTAATCAAGAACGTATTCGGGGGCGCCATTAAGGCGATCTGAGATTCGAATGGTTCTATCGACTGTGGTGCAGGAGCCCCAACGCTCTTTCATGGCCCGCCAACTGACGCTGGCCGGCCTAATTGTGAACTCAGGCAGGTATCGCAAGAGCAGGGAGTCCGCCCGCTGCTGGAGCTGCGCGTCAGTGATCTTGTCTCGAGCCTCTTTGGTGAGAATTTTTTCGATCATCTCAGGGATAACCTCGCTGACCCGGCTGTTAGGCAGACGAGCGGGAACTGAGATAACTATGGCGCCCTGTTCACGGTAGGCGCCGATACTTTTCTTTCTCCTTGAACTACGGATGACGCGAATCTCCGCGCCTCCAGAAATCTCATTGCCAGGAATCTTTATCTCTGAGCTGGGCTTTGAGGCTTGAGCACGCATCTGGTCGAGATTACTGTCGAAGAACTCTTCTTGAATGAAGTTATCCACACAACTCCTTCTCAAATGCTGTTGTGGCTACCAAAAGGTGAAGGAATATCAGAACTCTATAGCACTACATGAGTGTTTGCTGTAACACACCACCGCTAGAAATTCCGTTTTGAAAGTTGATTATTGCTGACTATCTGTCGTACGTTGCGCACACGAAGACCTCGGATAACCGTTCATTATCTGCAAGGGGAAGGCAGATAAAGAATTGTGCGCCCGGGGTCTTCGCCTTTTTATTGAAGGCTAAATCAACCCTGACAAATCATCAGGGATGGTGCGACTCTTCAGAAAGCTCTCAGCATCTAGCAGTTGATTAGCGGTTGGAAGTAAAACCGGATCCTCCCAAACCAGATCACGACTCTGCACATCCTTTAACTTCGCAATTTGCTCCCAAAATGTGATGGCTTCACGAGTCTTTCTTGGCGAAACCTCTAAACCAACCAATGTTGCAAACAATTGTTGGGTAGGAGAGTTAGTTGCACGTCGTCTTTGTTGTGTCTCGCGGAGTTTAATTATGGAAGGAAGTCGATCGCCGGCAGCAGCTGTTACAACCGCATCGATCCAACCTTCAATCAAGGCCAATACTGTTTCGATTCTCTCTAGAGCCGCTTTCTGTTGTGGGGTTTCCTCTGGTGTAAACATGCCACCTGATAAGGCGCTGTTAAAGGCGATAGACATCGATTCTGGATTTGAGGGATCAATATCGCTGGAGTTCATAACATCTTCAGCTTGTTGAGAGATAGCTTGAATATCTACTCGGATACCTTTTCCATAATGCGCGATGGAATCGCGTAGGTATTGACGCAACCAAGGAGTAGCAGCAAATAAACGTGCGGCAGCGATTTCACGTAATGCCAGATAGATACGCACCTCAGTCTCTGGAATCTCTAAATCCTTACCCCAAAGAGTTACATTTTGCGGAATCAATTGTGGGCGGATGGGATTGGTTAATGGCAGAGCAACATCATTGGCGCCAGTAACTGTCGTGGAGAGGTTACCTATAGTTTGACCTAATTGAGTGCTGATTAGCGAGCTCATGAAAGTTCCCATGATTGCTGCAATGCTTGATTGCGGAATGTTAATCGCGCCCATTCCTGGAATTTGAACTCCATCTTCCTGTGCGCCGAGTGAATCCTTCAAAACATCTGACATCGCTTGAGACATGCCATCAACAAGTGGTGTCGTTATCTCTTCCCAGCCGGCCAAAGTTGAATCAATCCAATCCCGACGGCTCAGAGCGCAGGTATCTGGGAGCACCAAATTAGGGAAGGTTGTAGCCTCATTAATCCAGAGATCTGCGATATCAAAGGCCTCTTTAATCGCAACTAAATCTTGAACACTGACAGGAATCTCGCCATGAGCTGAGAGGAATTTGCGGGAGATGTCACGGATCATCTGTTTGGAAAGCGCGCTTGGTGATGCCTGACCGGAAAGAGAGGCCATCAATCCTGGAAGGTTTAATCCCATTCCTGAGAACTGTTGGAAAATTTCACCGAAGTTAGAGAAACCAAAAGGATTGTTCTTGTCATTGCTGTTTTCTTCAGGTTCATTTGGCCCAAAACCAAAACCCGCCATGACAACCTCCCAAAACCTTTGATCTGTAGACGCCGGCATCAAACTGTGACGGTCGTTATTCCGTGACAACAAAAGCCAGCAGAGAATTATTTCCTAGCCTAGGCTTAAGCCATGATCTTCGCCATCAATATCGAGCCAATAGCCTGGGCCGCACAGTCGACCCCGCTCTCAGCTCTAGTTTGGTGGCTTATCCCACTTGCCGCATTAGTGGGGGCTACTTTTTATGTTCTATGGGTGACGCGTTTTCAAGATAAATACGAGAACCAAACTGAACGATCAGTAGGAAAATTCAAGAAGTTCCAAGATTCATTTAAGAAACCTGAGTAAGGGTGGCATTGGTGAAATCAATATCCCCCTTGCGATATCGCTGGCCATTTCCAGCCAAGCTTTTCTTTTATCTCTTAACGGTTGCCACCTTGTTAGCACCAATACCTTTTGTATTTTTCAAACCAGGGGTTCCAGATAACGTCGCAGCCGGAATCATCAAAGTCAATGATGTAAAGAACTACCCGGTGAATGGAAAGTTGTTTATAACTTCAATATTGGTGACAAATCCCGACTCTCCAGTTTTTGGCGCGGAAACAATTGTCAACTGGGCGCTCGGACCCCATGTTGTTTTGCCAAGAGATACGGTCTATCCGCCCATTCAACCGGCCAAGCAGATTAATCGCGACAGTCGAAGTGAGATGAGATCTTCGCAAGTAACATCTACGGCCGCGGCATTGCGTTACCTGGGATATGAAATTCAAGAGCTGTACTACGTAAGTGACATCCGTGATTATTCCAACGCCAAGAACCAGCTTGAGGTTGGCGATTTCATTATGGAGATTGATGGCAAGAAGATCTCTGAAATAGAAGAGATTCGCACCTCTTACCAAGATAAAAAGATAGGTGACTCTTTACTTATCTCGGTAGATCGCGAGAACCAATCTGGCGAGATAGAACGTAAGAGTTTTGAAGTCAAGCTAGTAGAAAATCAAGAGCTACCTGCATCAGATGGTGAAGGTAGGCCAGCAATCGGAATCTTGGTGGGTACAACCGCGAGATTCCCTATTGATGTTGATTTCAATATCTCAGGGGTAGGTGGACCAAGTGCAGGTCTGATTTTTGCGATTGGGATTATTGAAAAGTTAACCCAAGAAGATCTACTTCGTGGAAGAAGTGTTGCTGGGACGGGAGCGATTTCCGCCTCTGGACGGGTCGGAGGAATCGGCGGAATTGAGGAAAAAATGATTGGTGCCTCAAGAATTGGCGCCACGGTCTTTTTGGCTCCCGCTGTTAACTGTCCGGACATGAGACATATTCCAGAGGGGTTAAAAGTAATCCCGGTCTCAACTTTGGCGGAGGCGGTAGCAGCTTTGCGCGCCCCAGAAAACTTTAAGCATCCGACCTGCCCTAACTGGTAACTCTCGAATTCCCTCTCCTATAGGAGTTGGCTAATCTCGCCCCATGAGTTTTGGCGATAATCCAGAGAATCCGTTCCGCAACTTCCGTTTTCCACCGAGAGAACCCGGCGCCGCCGGCCCCCGCAAAATTGGTGCCTTGCCGCTGACAGTAATCATCTTGACCGTGCTTGCGGTCATCTTGGTTTCTTTAAGTGGTTTCTATGCAGACCTGCTTTGGTTCCGCTCCGTTGATTACAGTGATGTTTGGACAACTTTGCTTACAACGCGAGTAGCCCTGTTTTTAATTTTTGGATTCTTAACTTCTTTGATTATCACCGCCAACATTTACATCGCTTACAAGAAGCGTCCAATTTACGTTCCGCTGACGGTAGAAGCCGACAACTTGGAACGTTACCGCGCACAGCTAGAACCGCTTCGCAAGGTTGGTCTAATTGGTATCGCAATTGCCTTGTTCTACTTTGCCGGAATGGCCGGAACAAGATTGTGGGAGAGCTGGTTGCTCTTTACTAACGCCACACCCTTTGGCGTGAAGGATCCACAGTTTGGCAAAGATGTTTCCTTCTTTATGTTCACCCTGCCATTCTGGCAATCAATTGTTGGTTGGGTTATCTCTACCCTGATATTGGCGACCATCGCAGCAGTAGCGATTCACTACATTTATGGAGGCATCCGACCACAGGTCCGCGATGACCGCACAACTGTTGCAGCTCGCGTTCAACTCTCAGTTCTGCTGGGCTTCATTGTTGCCGCAAAGGCGGTTGCGTACTGGCTAGATCGTTATGCATTGGCAACCAGCGATGAAGGATTGATTACCGGTCTTACCTACACCGATGTCAACGCGGTTCTTCCAGCGAAGGCAATTTTGACCGGCATTGCAGCGCTCTGCTCATTGCTGTTCTTTGCAAATATCTTCCGTCGCTCCTGGATTCTGCCAGCAGCTGGAGTCGGACTACTTGGAGTCTCGTCATTTTTGATCTCTGGTGTTTATCCAAGCTTGATTCAACAGTTCCAGGTCAAACCGAGCGAGTCTTCTAAGGAAGCTCCATATATTCAGCGCAATATTGAAAACACTAGAGCTGCTTATGGCTTGGATAACGTTAACGTGGTTGATTACTCAGCAATCGTTGATACCTCAGCTGGACAGCTTTCTAAAGATGCAGCGACAATCTCCAACATTCGTTTGATGGATCCAAATGTTCTATCTGCAACCTTCAGACAACTCCAGCAAATCAAGCCTTACTACACCTTCAATGAGTCACTTGATATCGATCGCTACACGATTGATGGCAAGACCCGGGACATGGTGGTAGCGGTTCGCGAAATCAATATTGAAGGAAACCCTAACCGTAACTGGATTAATGACCATTTGGTCTACACCCACGGCTTCGGATTTGTGGGAGCTTTTGGAAATGCTCAAGATGTAGACGGTAAGCCAGTATTTACTGTGGGCGATATTCCACCTAAGGGCAAACTAGGTGATTTCCAGCCTCGCATTTACTTCGGAGAAAACAACCCTGAGTACTCAATCATCGGCGGAACCACCGATGGTGAAGCGGTTGAGTTTGATTACCCAGATGATGCCTCGCCAAATGGCCAAAAGAATTACACATACACCGGAAAAGGTGGAGTTCCGATGGGCTCAATCTTCTCCCGTTTGTTGTTTGCTATTAAGTATCAAGAGCAGCGCATTCTGCTCTCTAACCTGATTAACGCTGACTCCAAGATCATCTTTGACCGTGTTCCTCGTGAACGTGTTGCAAAGGTTGCTCCATGGTTGAAGCTTGATGGCGATCCGTATCCCGCCATTGTTGATGGTCGAGTTGTTTGGATAATCGATGGTTACACAACCAGCTCGGGCTATCCATACTCCCGCACCGTCGATGTCTCAGGTGCAACAACTGATGCGCTGAACATCAACACCAATCCGTTGACTGCGGTTCCTAACTCAACCATCAACTACATACGTAACTCAGTTAAGGCCACAGTGGATGCCTACGACGGAACAGTGACGCTTTTTGCATGGGATGAGAAGGATCCAGTTCTAAAGTCCTGGATGAAGGCATTCCCAGGTGTTGTTAAGAAGAAATCTGAAATGTCTGAGGCTTTGGTAGCTCATGTGCGATATCCGGAGGATCTCTTCAGAGTGCAACGTGATGTGCTCTCGCTCTACCATGTAAAAAATGCCAATGCATTTTACGGTGGACAGGACTTCTGGCGCGTGCCACGCGATCCTTCAACTCTTGGTGCCAACGCCGGAGCGCAACCTCCTTATTACTACACCTTGCAGTTGCCGGGAGAAAAGAAAGCTTCATTCTCTTTAACCACACCATTTGTTCCAAGAGGTGGGCGTGAAAACCTTTCAGCATTTGCGGTCGTTAACTCTGATCCAGGTCCTGATTATGGAAAGTTCACACTTCTTCAGTTGCAACGCTCCACAAACGTCGCAGGTCCATCACAGGTGGCTTCAAACTTTGAAGCGAATCCAACAGTTGCTCTATCGCTTTCCTTGTTGCGTCAAGGTGGATCCGATGTAGTACTTGGAAACTTGTTGACCCTTCCAGTTGGTGGCGGATTGCTTTATGTGCAACCGGTCTATGTCCGTGCCACCGCTAACGCAGCGGCGTATCCATTACTACAAAAAGTCTTGGTCTCATTTGGAGAGAAGATTGGATTTGATGACACTCTAAAGGGTGCGTTAGATCAAGTATTCGGAGGTAATTCCGGAACAACAACCGTTGCTCCTTCATCAGGTGGTACCGGAACAGCAACCGGCTCCAACACCGATCTAGCAAATGCACTCGCAAGTGCTCAACAAGCATTAGCTGATGCACAAGCAGCGCTAGCAAAGGGTGACTTTGCCGCCTATGGCAAAGCGCAGGATCGCTTGAAGGCGGCTATCGAGGCAGCGGTTTCCGCTCAACGTCGCTAACACTCGTTTTGGCGTAATCGCATTACGCCTCTACGATTAGGACATCCGACGCGGGGTGGAGCAGCTCGGTAGCTCGCTGGGCTCATAACCCAGAGGTCGTAGGTTCAAATCCTGCCCCCGCTACTAGTCCAAAGAAAAAGCGCCTAGATTTCTCTAGGCGCTTTTTTGTTAACTGCTAGTTCTTACTTATCTTCCTTTTTGTCCTTCTTGGGATCTGACATGCGTCCGGCATGACCTTTCGCTGTCGGATCCTGCTTGGATTTAATCAAGCTGGCTACTGTCGAAATCAGCAAAATGCTGCCGATAACGATGAGTGACCAGTTAGTTGAAACCTTTGGAACGTTATCGAAGGTTTCGTAACCCCATACCAAGAAGAGTTTGATGGCGATGAAGATCAATATAAATGACAGACCCATTGATAGATAGATGAGCTTGTTGACCAGGTTCTTAATCAAGAAGTACAAGGCGCGCAATCCTAGAAGCGCAAAGGCGTTAGCCGCGAAGACTAGGAAAGGCTCCTGCGTAACACCAAAGGTGGCAGGGATTGAGTCCAAGGCAAAGAGAAGGTCGGTTCCACCAATAGCCAACATTACAAGGAGCAATGGGGTGGCGATGCGCTTACCATTTTCCTTAATGAAAATCTTTCCACCATGATATTCGTTGGTGAAAGGAATTCTCTTTTGAGCGAATTTAACGATTGGGTTATTTGCCGGATCAGGGTCCTCATCCCAATGCTGGAATAGTTTGATACCAGTCCAAAGCAGAATTGCGCCAAAGATCACGAAGGTAAATGAGAAAGCTTCCAGGGCGGCGGCACCAAGTGCAATGAAGATAGCACGCATAATCAGAGCCAAGACAATTCCAACCATCAATACCCGCTGGTGGTAAATGGATGGGACCGCAAAATTAGTCAGAATAATCAAGAATACGAAGAGGTTATCCATCGAAAGGGATTTCTCAACTATGTACGCTGCGAAATACTCTTTGCCAAATTGGTCGCCGAACTCACCCCAAACCCATGCTCCGAAGATGATTGCAACCGCGATGTAGAAAATCGACCAAAAGGTTGCTTCTTTAAAGGAGACATCATGCGCTTTGCGCGTAGATGTGAGTAGGTCAAAAAGTAGAAGACCTAGGATCAATCCAACAGTGATTAGCCAGAGTTCAGTAGTTACATTCACGCGGCGAGCGTAGTGGTGCGGTTCAACCTAAGCGAATTTAGAACCACCAACAAACTTGATGCCGCCATGGCCCCTCCGGCATACATTGGATTCAAAAGTCCTAGTGCCGCGATAGGAATACCGATAACGTTATAAATAAAGGCCCAGCCCAGATTTCCTCGGATAATTCTCAGAGTATTTTTGGCGAGATTTATGGCGGAAATCGCGGTGCCGAGGGTGTTGCGCAGAAGGGTGATATCAGCGCTGGCAATAGCGGTATCGGTTCCAGTTCCGAGAGCCATGCTTAAATCTGCTTCTGCAATCGCAGCAGCATCGTTGATGCCATCTCCAATCATCAAGACCTTTTCACCGCTAGCGCGCAACTCTTTTATCTTTGAAATTTTGCGATCAGGGGAGGCGAGGGCAATGACATTTTTAGTTGGAATTCCAACCTCAAGTGCCATCTGATGAGCAGCAGCTTCATTGTCGCCAGTAATCAGCCATATTTGCACTTTGCGTTCTTGGAAAGCTTTTATGGTTGAGGCAGCATCGGTGCGCAAACTATCTCCGACCTCAAATACCCCAACCGCAACTCCATCAACCGCGACAACAGCTAAGGAGTTACCACGCAACCTTGCTGCTGCGATAGCGGATTCAATTTCAGGATGCAGCGAAACGGTAGCACGACGAATTGATTCAGGAGTACCAATCAATACCGGCAAAGAGTTTTCACCAAATATGACCCGAGCGGCGATGCCTTGGCCTGGAGTATCAACAAACTCTGAAATCGTTTTTCTTCCAATGCCTTGGTCAGATAGATAACGAGTTATAGCGCCTGCAATTGGATGTGAACTCTCATGTTCAAGTGAGTGAATTGCCATTAACAAATCATGTTGGGTGATGCCAGGAGAGTTTTTTCCGAGATCAGGAATTGTGATGCTCTGTACCTTCATGACACCTGTGGTTAAAGTTCCAGTCTTGTCTAGGACCACAGTGGTTATCTTGGGAGCAATTTCCAATGATGAGGTCTTGCGCAAGACAATTCCTTGCGAGGCTCCTTTGCCGGTCGCAACTATCAAAGCAACAGGGGTGGCTAATCCCAAAGCGCAGGGACAGGCAATTACCAGAACCGCGACCGCTGCACGAACCGCATCTTGAATCGGGTTATCCAATAGTTGCCAAGCTGCAAATGTGGCTATTGATAAAGCGATAACGATGGGCACAAAAACGCTGCTGATTCGATCCACCAGTTTCTGGATCGGGGCCTTTTCTCCTTGTGCCGTTAAAACCATTTTGGTGATGCGTGCCAACTCTGTGTCATTGCCAATTCTTCTAGCTTCAATCACTAAGCGACCAGAGGTGTTTATTGCACCAGCAATTACCTCATTGCCCGGATGGACATCTACCGGAAGTGATTCACCGGTCAGAAGTGAGTTATCAACAGCGCTTACCCCTTCAACAATCACACCATCTGTCGGGATTCGATCTCCGGGACGTACAACACAGCGATCACCAATTTGTAAGTTGGCAATTGGAGCTTTTATCTCCTCGCCACCGCGCAGAATGGTTACCTCTTTAGGGTTGAGAGATAGAAGGTGAGCTAAAGCTGAACCAGCTTTTTTCTTTGCGCGCTTTTCCAGATATCTGCCCAGCACAATAAAGGTAACAACCGAGGCGGCAACCTCAGCATAGATATCTCCGGCTCCAGTGGAGTTTGCGTAAATTGACCAACCAAAAGCGCTCAGTGCGCCAAGTGAAATCAAGTTATCCATCGTTGGATGAGTTAAATTACGCAGCGCAGCTCGATGTATTGGCCAAGCAATTATCAAAACTACTGGAGCGGTTAATCCAATTACCAACCAGCCAGTCGCAGAGTAAAGCGGTGCTGGGATATTCAGGTTACGAAGCTGTTCAAGTAAGAAGTCATCTACTTTGTAATGAACCGAGTGCCACATAGAAAGTATTACAACTGGAATCGTCAGTAGGGTAGAAAGTAAGACTCGAACCCCCATGCCTCTTGAGCGGGAAAAGCTTTCACTTTCGTCGGTGCGTAACTTCGCGGTGTAACCCGCTTTGGTCACCGCTTCAATCAAACTCTTGGGCGAGGTGCCTTCTGGTACCAAAATATGAGCGGTTTCAGTGGCCAAATTGACGGTCGCTTTGGCTCCGGGAACTTTGTTTAGCGATTTTTCTACAGTTGCAACACAGGAAGAGCAGGTCAT
>RFSC01000130.1 GCA_009924185.1 Actinomycetota bacterium | reverse complement strand
AATGATGTGGAGTTCTATCGCTATTCAATTGATTTCAAATTAGCTAAGAATTGATCGCAGCGCGCTATCAAATCACCGCAATAACGATGTTTGTAACCGTTAGAAGAGTCATCGCCATCCAGGTGTTCTTTGGAAGGGCTTCCTTCTTGGCGTTGCGGTAACCGAGCACGAGGATTGCGACAAGGATCAGGAGTTTGACGGTGATCTTGGCGTTATCGGGCAGGGCCCATTCCATGGGGTTGGAGTCGTGGAGGGGGTAGCGGATGCCCACGAGGGAGATGCCGGTGACGAGGGCGAGGAGGGCGGAATGGATCACGCCCTTGTTGAGCTTGGATTGGGAGGCTAGGAGGCCACCAAGGACTCCGGCCATGCCGATGAAGTGCAGAATAAGTAGTACGTCGCGGGCGATTTCCATGATTTAAGTCTAAGGCTGATACCAATTTGTTACCTGGAGGTAGTGGCTTTGAGGGTGAGACAGGCGTAACTTTTCGGGGGTCTGGACCCCATCGGGGGGTACAGAGAAAAGGAAGTTCGATGTCGAACGAAGTCACAGAGAACGGCGTATCGCGACGCACGGTTCTCAAAGGTGCAGCGCTCGGTGGTCTTGGACTCGTAGGTGGAGGAACACTTCTTTCCAGCTGCGGTAGTGATGAGGCAACCGGTCCAGTTTCATTCACAGCTCGTACAAATGATGAAACAGGTCTAAAGATCGCTCAAGCACTTGCAGATGCTTACAAAGCAGAAACAGGCATTGATGTAACAATGCAAGGTTCCGGAGATACAAATGCATTCCAGGATGGAATCTCACAGTATCTACAGGGAACACCAGATGATGTATTCCAGTGGATGGCCGGATTCCGTACCAACTTCCGTGCAGACCAGGGACTACTCGCAGATCTCTCCGAAAACATTAAGAACCTCGGCGATCAAATGCCAGAAGGTTTCGTATCAGGTGCAACAAACCCAAGCGATGGAAAGCAATACATCATTCCAACAACTTGGTATCCATGGGGACTTCACTATCGCAAGTCCACAATGAAAGAACTCGGACTAGATCCAGAGAACATTGCAACATGGGATGACTTCATGAAACTTCTTGAAGGCACCAAGAACAAGGGTCTAATCGGTTACGCAATGGGTAACAAGGGCGGTTGGGAAGCGATGGGAACATTCTCCATCCTCAACGTCCGTATGAATGGTTACGACTACCACATTGATTTGTTGAATGGTCGCCAGAAGTGGACAGATCAGAAGACCATTGATGTATTCAACCAATTCGCATTGCTAATTCCTTACATGAATAAGAACTTCCTTGATATTTCATGGGATGGCATGCGCGATCTTCTACTACAGAAGAAGTGCGGTGCGATGATGATGGGCTCCTGGTGGGCAAATGACTTCTTGGC
>RFSC01000129.1 GCA_009924185.1 Actinomycetota bacterium | reverse complement strand
ACAGCTGCAACCTGATTCTTCACCAAGGCACCCAGACCAACTCCGACAATTCCTAAAACTATGCCGGAAAGGGCCGAAGCTCTGAAAACCTTCCAAATCAACTCTCCAGTGACAGGTGCATGCGGCTCAAAAAAGGTCAAAGCAATCAATCCTGAAGATAACGCAATCAGAAATGAAAAGATCTGAACAATCAAACCAGCTAGCGCCGCGGCAATTAACTTTGCAACCAATACGGTGCTGCGTTTTGGGGTCACTAAAAATGTACCAACCGCGGTTCCATGTCGAAACTCATTGGTCATAATCAAGATTCCCATTATTAACGCAAACAAATAACCGCCGGATGCGTTAGCAAATACCGCGTTGATTCCTTCTGGAGTTGAGGTACCGGAGAAACCCATTCCCATTTCACGATTTTCTGAGTTAAGCACAACAATCGGGGCGACGGTTCCAAGAGCTGCAAAAACCCCACTCCAAAGAAGTAGCAGCCAATTAGCCCGCAGATAGATTAACTTGCGCAGCTCTGATTGAAACAAGGCTTTCATGCGCTCCTCCTCAAAGTTAAATCAAGGAAGGCTTCTTCAAGGGTTCTGCCTTTGCAAATCTCGGTGATGCTGCCCTCGGCGACCAGTACGCCCTTATTGATAATGACGACATCATCAACAGTATTTTGCATCTCTGCTAATTGATGTGAGGAGATCAAAATGGTGCGTCCCTCCGCCGCTAACTTCTTTACAAACTCACGGAGCCAAACGATTCCAATCGGATCCAAACCATTTGCGGGTTCATCCAAAACCAAAATCTCAGGATCACCCAACATGGCAATCGCCAAGGAAAGTCGCTGCTTCATTCCCAAAGAAAAACCTTTTGTCCGCTTGTCTGTGGCTTGCTCTAGATCAACCAACTTCAGTAGCTCTGGGATTCGTGCAAAATCAATTTCGGAAGCGCTAGCCATTACCTTCATGTTCTGCATCGCGGTTAATCCCGGATGAAAGCCACGGCTATCTAGCAGTGCTCCGACATGCTTGATTGGCTCTGAAAGATCGCTGTAGCTACCGCCATTAATCAATGCCTGGCCAGTGGTTGGCGTAACCAATCCCAATAAACAGCGCAGAGCGGTACTTTTGCCAGCTCCATTTGGACCCAGAAATCCAGTCACCCGCCCTGAAACTACCTGGGCAGAGAAGTTTGAGACCGCCAATACATCTTTATATTGCTTGGAAAGATTCTTAAACTCGATTTTGATTTCTGACATAAGTTAACCCTATCCCTCTTACTCTTTCCCAGGTTGAATGCCGAGGTAGGTTAACACCGCAAGAACCCTGCGGTGATTTTCATCCCCAACTTTTATATCAAGTTTGCTGAGAATATTTGAGATGTGCTTTTCTACCGAGCCTTCCGTTATATACAGTGACTTAGC
>RFSC01000128.1 GCA_009924185.1 Actinomycetota bacterium | reverse complement strand
GACAACAAGAATTACGTGTGCATTTCCGTCATGAGGTCAACCTAGGCTTAGCTGATAGCTAAGTGGCAAGCGACGGGAAAGGGTCGAGGGAGAACAGTTGGTCCACAGGCACCTTGAATACCCGGGAAAGCTTCAACATTAGTCTGTGAAGCCGATCCGGCGGTAGCCAAGATCAATCCTTACAAGGGTTGGACTATTTCACACCACTCCAAAAAGCGAATTACAATTCGCTTTTTTTGATATCGCCATGACACGAACATACCGCTCAAGCCAAGACCGCCAACAAGAAATCCTTTCGGCTGCCTATGATCTCCTGCTACAGGGTGGCCTCGGGGCACTCACCATGCCTCATCTGGCTGCTGCATCTGGTTTGAGTATTGGCGGCCTGTACAGACACTTTCCATCCCGAGAGGATGTCCTCCACGCTCTGATCGTGCACGATGCTGAGCAGCTGGCCATCGAACTGCAAGGCTTTGTGGATGGCAAGGCCAACCTGGGCGATCGCATCACCAAGTGGTGCATGACACAAATCAACCGGGAAGTTCGAGAAAACACCCTGAAGCTGCGGCTTGAGATTTTGGCCATGGCGTGTCGTCACGAACCGCTGGCCGAATCTTTGGCTCAGTACGAAAAAGAGGTGTGCATGCAGCTTCGATCGATGCTCATGCAGGCTCCACCGGGTAGCCAGGCGCGCTCGCAACCGAAGCAAAGTCAGGAACTCCTATGTGCCCTGATCGATGGCCTGGCCACCCGCGGGGCTGTTTTCAGCGAAGCCCTCCGGTCATCGCGCTCTCTCATCAAACGCACAGTGGAATCGCTCCTAGACATTCATGACACGGAGTTCAACCATGGGTAACAGTGCACGACAACACTTTCCTGACGAGGTGCGGGGCTTGGCTCTGATGGGAATTCTCTGGGTGAATGTGCCCTACCTTGCGATTTCTGCACAGGGCTTTGACCGGGCGATCAACGGCTCTGTATTGGATCAAGCCATCGAGTTCTTGGTCGCCGCCGTGTTTCAAACCAAGTTCTACCTGCTGTTCAGTTTCCTGTTCGGTTACAGCGCCCATTTGATTTTGTCGCGCTCAAGTAGTTGGCATGTTTTTGCGCGTCGCTTGGTGGGTTTGGCTATCCTAGGGCTCTTGCATGCAGTGTTCTTCTTTGCTGGCGATATTCTTTTAACTTATGCACTTTTAGGCACTGCCCTTCTGTTTGCGAACCAGTGGAAGGACGCTACGCTTAAAAAAATGTCAGCCACGACTGCCGTCGCCACAGCACTGTGGATACTGCTTCTCATCGCAATTGTTGGCGGCGCCCCAAGCAATCAACACAACGATCAGAGCCTCTACCGCGCTTTCAACGATGCCGCTGCCCAGTCCGGCTTTCTGGATCTGGCACAAGCAAGACTCACGCTGCTACCCACTTACCTGCTGATCATCG
>RFSC01000127.1 GCA_009924185.1 Actinomycetota bacterium | reverse complement strand
TGGCGTAATAATCTTTTTCGTATAGATCTTTGGCGGCCATGGTTATTCAGGATCTGAAACGACCACACGAGCTGGTCGTAGAACCCGCTCCTTGTACTTGTATCCCGGTTGCAAAATCTTAGTAACAGTTGTTTCAGTAACCTCAGCTGAGGTTTCATGCATCAAGGCATCATGAAAGTTTGGATCGAAGGTGGCGGGTGCTTCGCCATACTTTTCCAGTCCCAACTTTGCGGTGGTGGCGATGATTTGATCAGCTACCGATTTGAAACCGCCAATTAATTCATTATGTGTAGCGGCACGATCTAGATCATCCAGGATGGCCAAAAACTCAAGTAGGACGCTTGAAATCGCCACTTCGGCAGCCAAGGTGCGATCGCGCTCAACCCGTTTGCGGTAGTTGGCGTACTCAGCTTGAAGACGTTGTAAATCTTCAGTCAAGGCAGCGACTGGATCTTTTGATTCAGCCGCTGCCTCTTCTGTTACAACTTCAGTAGTTGTTTCCTCAGTCATTACTTACTTTCGTCAATGATTTCGGCATCTTCAACGCCATCATCATTTTTCGGTGCTTCTGCTGATGCAGCGTTTGCAGCATAGAGAGTTGCTCCGAGTTGCTGGCTAACTTCAGCTAACTTCTCAGTTGCACTCTTGATGCCTGCGTAATCAGCACCTTCAAGAAGTTTCTTGAGATCTGCCATTGCGGTTTCGACCTCTGCCTTCTTGGCAGCTGCTTCACCTTCATTGAGTTTGTCAGCGTTGTCCTTCAAGAACTTCTCTGTCTGATAGACAAGTGAGTCACCGGTGTTACGAGTCTCTGCCTCTTCACGACGCTTCTTATCTTCATCAGCATGTGATTCAGCATCACGCATCATTCGCTCGATTTCATCCTTTGGAAGAGCTGAGCCACCAGAGATTGTCATGCTCTGAGCCTTGCCGGTGCCAAGATCCTTTGCAGAAACATGGACGATTCCGTTGGCATCAATATCGAAGGTAACTTCGATTTGTGGAATGCCACGTGGTGCCGGAGCAATTCCAGTCAGTTCAAACATTCCAAGGCGCTTGTTGTAAGCCGCCATCTCGCGCTCGCCTTGGAAAACTTGAATCTGTACCGCAGGCTGATTGTCATCAGCGGTGGTAAAGATTTCAGAACGCTTGGTTGGGATTGTGGTGTTGCGTTCGATCAACTTGGTCATGATTCCACCCTTGGTTTCAATACCAAGTGAAAGTGGGGTCACATCAAGTAGAAGAACATCTTTAACCTCGCCCTTGATAACGCCAGCCTGCAAGCTTGCGCCCACAGCCACAACCTCATCAGGATTTACACCCTTATTTGGCTCTTTTCCACCGGTTAGCTCCTTAACCAGATCAACTACAGCTGGCATACGTGTGGAGCCGCCAACTAGAACAACATGATCGATTTCTGAGATTGGAATTCCAGCATCTTTAAGTACTGCTTGGAATGGACG
>RFSC01000126.1 GCA_009924185.1 Actinomycetota bacterium | reverse complement strand
TGCCAAGCTGGACATTGTGATTGGCAGCGACCGCACTCGGTGCAGCTGGCCATATCCAACAGGCCCTTCCAAGATATATCTGCACCTTTTCCGATACCACGAGAACTCCTACCCTTTTTTGTAATTCGAGTAATTTGACGAATCGCAATTAAGGTAACGATTCCAATTCCAGTCAACCAAGCGATCAGCTCGGTGAACAATGCGTAAGGAACCCAGTGGCCAATAAATGGAATTACAAAATGTGGATCAATTACCTGTCCGTAAGCGGTTACTAAAGTTCCAAATAGAGAAACAAAACCAATCATCACAAACCAGTGCGCAATTCCTGATCCGGTGAAGTTCAACATCTTGGCGTGGGTCAAAACCTCACGGGTCATCAACGCAAAACGTTTAGCTTTCTGATCACTGCGAGTTGGATCAGGCTGCCCAGCTTTAATGCGGCGGTACAGCTCGAGAGATCGCACTGTGATGGCAACCAAGGCCACCAGAGTTATGAGATAAGAGATGCTGGCCAGCGCGATTTGCATAAGCAGAAGGGTAGGCGGGCGGGGGTTGAAGTGAGGGTAGGAGGCGGGGAGGCGCTATTCACAGGGGTGGATAACCCTGTGGAGAATTACATGGTTGTAATTAATAAAGAGGTATTAACGCCCCGAGTTAACGCCAGCGGGTAGCGAGGCTGAAGCCGACCCCGATGAAGGCAAAGCCGACCACCATGTTCCAGGCACCGATATTTGGAATCGGGTACTGGGTCTGGGTTACGTAGAAGGTCACAATCCAGACCAGGCCAATCATGAAGTTGGCGATCATTGTGGGGGCGAGCCAGCTTGGGCTCTCCAAATCTTGAGAGGTTGTCTCATGAGCCACTAGATCGGGACGGTTATCCCCTTTTTTCTTACGCAAACGTGACTTTGGCATGGGCGGCAGGTTACACGAGAGAATGCCCAAATGGATAGCCAAATGGTTGGTCAGGCCCGAATCTTGGTGGTCGATAACTACGACTCCTTTGTATTCAACCTGGTCCAGTACCTCCAACAACTTGGCGCTAACTGCACCGTAGTGCGCAACGATGCGGTGGGCGCAGATGAAGCAGATAAATATGACGGCGTTTTAATCTCCCCAGGGCCTGGGACCCCCGAGGCGGCTGGTGTTTCAATTGAAATGATTAAACATTGCCAAGAGACAAAAAAACCTTTACTAGGTGTTTGTTTAGGACACCAAGCAATCGCAGTGGCTTTTGGCGCAACAGTAAATCGCGCCCCAGAGTTGTTACATGGAAAAACCTCTTTGGTTTCTCATAACAACTCCGGAATTTTAGAAAAAATCCCCAGCCCATTTACCGCAACTCGTTATCACTCACTAGCAATTGAAGAGTCAACGCTGCCAAATGATTTAGAGATTACCGGTCGCAGCGAAAGCGGTGTTGTCATGTCAATTAAACATAAAGAGCTACCAATTCAAGGTGTGCAGTTTCATCCCGAA
>RFSC01000125.1 GCA_009924185.1 Actinomycetota bacterium | reverse complement strand
TGGATACTCGTTGCCATGTGCAAATGGATCAGGAAGTTTTGTCACACCAGATAACTCCTGCAAAACAAATAATCCACAAAATGGTGCATAGGTGGCGTTGTACCCACCTTCGTGGGTCATCATTAATTTGCCACCACAAACCTCTGCAGCAACATCCATTAACTTGCGGGTCAAAACCTTGTAACCCTCTGCGGTAATTAGCATTCGACCTAGTGGATCAAACACTGATGAATCAAAACCTGAGGCGACACAGACAATATCTGGCTTGAATTTCTTAATGGCCGGCACAACAACCTCATCAAAGGCGTAGTAATAGCCACCATGGCCAGTACCGGGAGGTAGTGGAATGTTTATGTTGGTGCCAACACCAACCACATCAACATCGCCAGTGTGATGCGGGTACAAACGATTTTGATGTAGCGATATGGTTAAAACATTCGGGTCATCCAAGAAAATCGCCTCTGTACCGTTGCCATGGTGAACATCCCAATCAACTACAACTACTCTCAAATCTGGACCATGGGTTTTCTTTGCAGCATTGATTGCCACCGCTAGATTTGAAAAAATGCAGTAACCCATGCCGGTTTCACGAACAGCGTGATGTCCCGGTGGTCTGATTAAGGCATAACCATTATCAACTTGACCATTAAGAACTGCATCAAAAAGTTCTATGGCACCACCTGCAGCCATAGCGGCAATTTCATATCCACCACGAGCAAATGGGGTTGTTAGATCACCACCGTCGCCACCAAGACGAGTTGCTGATTCCGCTTTGATTCGAGCTATATGTTCTTTAGTGTGGGTTGTTTCTAATTCCGCCTCACTCGCTTTGCGGGCCGGCACTCGAGTTAAATGGTCAATCAAACCTGAGACCACAATCAACTCATGAATCCGCTTTTTGGTTTCGGCGTTCTCATAATTCATATAGGGCTGTAGACCTGCGCCCGGATCTGAAGGCATATCACCAACAAAGCTTCCGGTGTCGTGCCAGCCAAAAATCTCGTGATAAACATAACCAGTCGGCATGAGCCAAAGCCTAAAGCCATATCTCAGAAATGACTATTACTCTGTCTGCCATGTTAAAGAAGCTGGTGGCAGCCGCCATGATCTCTTTACTTGCTATATCTCCAGCACAAGCGCTGCACTCCATCGAAAAGTATGTGACCGCCAAGCAGTTGGCTTCGCCGGGGTTGTTGGTAGTTAATCCTCTTGACCAATCGGTGCTGGCACAAAATAAGCCAGAGTCACTGCGCATTCCAGCCTCGGTTTTAAAGTTGGTATCTACAACAACAGCCCTGTACTTCCTAGGCCCAGAGAAGCGCTACATAACAACTATCTATAAAACACCAGTACCTGACATTTTTTATATCAAGGGCACCTTGGATCCCTGGTTGACTAGCAATTTGAGTTTTGCCAAGAAAAACAAACAAAGATTTCTGCCTGGATTGGTAAACAAAGCAAACACCAGCAATTTAAAGAAAATTACTATTCTCTACTCCG
>RFSC01000124.1 GCA_009924185.1 Actinomycetota bacterium | reverse complement strand
GCTGCAACATGGGCCAGCGCTAAATCCTGCACATGGATGTAATCGCGGATGCAGGTGCCATCTGGGGTTGGGTAATCGGTTCCGTAGATCTGTGGACGCTTGCCGTTTTTCAAGGCTAGGAAAACCTTAGGTACTAAATTGTCTTTGGAGTTGTCGCCAAAGGCTGGGATGGCGGCGCCAACAACATTGAAATAACGCAGTGAAATATGGGAGATCTGCTCCGCGTTTCCTACCGTGGTGATTAGCTCCTCGGATAGCAATTTGGTTGCCCCGTATGGAGATAAAGGCACTGTGGGATCGGTCTCCTCAACCGCATCCTTGTCATTTGGGGAGTAAACCGCTGCGCTGGATGAGAAAACAATTTTCTTAACACCTTTTAGGGACATTGCGGCCAAAAGATTAAGGGTGCCGCCAACATTGTTCTCGTAATACTTGAGTGGATTCTTAACTGATTCTTCGACAGCCTTCTTGGCGGCTAGGTGAATAACGGCATCAACACCGTGCATCGCTTGGATCAACTTTTCGCGATCTAGGATGTCACCTTCGACGATGTCCCGAAAGCTGCCATCAACTCTCTTATGTAATCCATTAGAGAAATCATCATAGATGCGGACGCTGTAACCAGCTTTGAGTAACTCGGCAGCAACATGGGCACCGATATATCCCGCTCCGCCGGTTACTAATACTTTGCTCATTAGATGAATTCCTTAATGACGATGGTTTGATCACGGCCTGGTCCAACACCAATTGCGCTCATCGGTGCACCAGAGATCTCCTCCAAAAACTTCACATAATTCTGTGCATTGATTGGTAGGTCAGAGAGCTGCTTGGCTTTTGTAATGTTTTCGCTCCAGCCTGGTAGGTATTCATAAATCGGCTTGGCATGATGGAAATCTGATTGTGAAGCTGGAAGCTCTTCAACTCTTTTGCCATCGATTTCATAAGCAACACAGACTGGAATCTTTTCCCAGCCGGTTAAGACATCTAATTTGGTGAGGAAGAAATCGGTAAGTCCATTTACCCGCACCGCATAACGAGCTATCGGTGCGTCATACCAACCACAGCGACGGGCTCGGCCCGTGGTTACGCCAACTTCGCCACCAATAGAGCGGAGTTTTTCGCCATCTTCATCAAATAACTCAGTAGGAAATGGGCCAGAACCCACGCGGGTTGTGTAGGCCTTAACGATGCCAATGACTCGGGAGATCTTGGTGGGACCAATTCCGGAGCCGGTAGATGCACCACCTGCGGTTGGATTTGATGAGGTAACAAAGGGATAGGTGCCGTGATCAACATCTAGCAATGTGCCCTGTGAACCTTCTAGCAAAACAGTTTCACCTTTTGCTAAAGCTTGATTAAGTAGCAATGAGGTGTCGACAACATATGGACGCAAAATCTCGGCATACTCCAAATACTCGCGAAGCACATCATCAACCTCGATACCTTTGCGGTTGAAAACTTTAATCAAAACTTGATTCTTGTCGCGCAGCGCGCCTTCGATTTT
>RFSC01000123.1 GCA_009924185.1 Actinomycetota bacterium | reverse complement strand
GACGAACCACTTTCAAATTTAGGTGTCGGCGAAAGACAACGTGTAGAGATTGCCAAGGTCCTCTTCCGAGGTGCCAAAATTTTGATTCTGGATGAACCAACCGCGGTTCTAGTGCCACAAGAGGTTGATGAGCTTTTTGCCAACCTACGAGAGTTAGTTAAAAAAGGTTTGACGGTAATTTTCATCTCCCATAAGTTGGATGAGGTTTTATCAATTGCCGATGACATAACCATCATGCGTCAAGGAACAACGGTTGCTACACGAAAACCAAAACAAACCAATAAAAAAGAGTTGGCTGAGTTGATGGTTGGTGGGGAGTTACCAAAACCAAAGGCCGGAGAGCTAAAGATCAGTCCGGAAAGTATTTTGAGCATCAAATCCGCTTCATACTTCAGAGGCGATGGTCGCCAGATTCTTGATGATGTAAATCTAGAGCTGCACGGCGGAGAGATTGTTGGATTAGCTGGCGTGGAAGGTAATGGACAGAGCGAGTTAATTGAGTTGATTATGGGTTTGATTCAACCAGCATCTGGCTCGGTAGAGGTGCTTGGTCTGAATGCAGCTACTACTTTGACTCGAGATATTCGCAACGCAGGAGTTGCCTACATTCCGCAGGATCGACAGAGAGATGGATTGTTGATGACCGCCCCGCTTTGGGAGAACCGTATTCTGGGTCATCAATTTGCCGAGCCAATGGCTAAAAATATCTGGGTGAATAAAGGTGCTGCGATAGAGGATTCAAAGCGAGTAGTTGGAGAGTTTGATGTCCGCACCCCTGGAATTAATGTTTTGGCCAGCGCTCTCTCTGGTGGAAATCAGCAGAAGTTCATTGTGGGCCGTGAATTAACCGGAGATCCAAGGTTAATCGTTGCAGCGCAGCCAACTCGAGGCGTTGATGTCGGCGCTCAGGCCATCATTTGGGAGCATTTAATGCAGGCACGCTCTAGAGGAGCGGGAATTCTTTTGGTATCTGCTGATTTAGAGGAGCTCTTCTCATTATCTGATCGTATTGCGGTCATCTATAGCGGAAAGATTGTTTCGATATTGAACCCTGCAAAGACCTCTCCAGAGGATCTTGGTCTAGCAATGACGGGAGCAAAGAGCGCATGACAAAGAGCCGGCTTTTTTGGGGGATAGTTGCGCCAACTGCGGCGATTGTTAACTCACTGTTTTTCGTCTACATCATCCTCAAGCTTCGCGGTGTAGAGCCTATAGAGATGTTCAAACTCATGATCTCTTACGGTTTTGAACCACGTAACTTGGTTTCAGAGATCAATCAGACTGTTGCTTATTACATGGCTGGAGTGGCCGCAGCAATCGGCTTCAAGATGTTGCTATTCAATATTGGTATTGATGGCCAATATCGCATGGGAGCGTTTTTTGGCGCGGTTGTAGGAGCTGCAGTTAATCTGCCTCCAGTTCTACATGTTTTGCTAATTATCTTGGTTGCTATGTTGGCAGGTGGTGCTTGGGCCGCTATCGCTGGTTATCTGAAGGTAAAGCGTGGCGT
>RFSC01000122.1 GCA_009924185.1 Actinomycetota bacterium | reverse complement strand
ACCATCTTCCCTGAGGATTGGAAATACAAAACCCTTGATGGCCCAGACAATGGTGTTGCAGTCGCTGGCTACGATGTCATGCTCGCAAGATCCGGCAACAAAGTCGCCGCAGCTTGGTTAAGCGCTTCCGGCAATCGCCTTCCCGATCCAGACCAAATCCGTTTTTCAATTCTTGATGAAGATTACCTACCCAAGGGCGCCAAGGTCGAAGATTTCGGAACCCCAGGTGCACCAATCGTTATTGATAACAAAGGACTTCTCTTTGGATGCGAAAAGCGTCTTTGTTCTTTGGGTAACTCTGCAGCGCTTCCGCCAAATTAGTAAATGGCGCCCTCCTTGACGGTGTCAAAGAAAGCGCCACTTTAACTATTAATAAGGTTCGCTATGCGGTTACCTCAATTAACAAGAAGCTAGTGCTGATAAAGCTTTAAATTACTTCTTGTTTCTACGCTGAATACGAGTCTTCTTTAGAAGCTTCTTGTGCTTCTTCTTAGCCATGCGCTTGCGGCGCTTTTTGACTACTGAACCCATGCTCTCAACTCCTTTTGATGTTGGCTAAGGCTAGCCGAATTTCAGGAAAGTTCCTGCGATCTATCCCGGGCCGCCTTCATCGCACGCTTAACCAAACCCTCTAAATCCCCGCCTTCAAAAACTTGCAAAGCAGCAGAAGTAGTCCCGTTTGGACTCGTAACATTTTGACGTAACACACCAGGATCTGCGCCCTCTTGATTCAACATAGCTGCCGCACCAGTAATCGTCTGAATTACCAACGTCCGAGCATCTGCCTCACTCAAACCTAAATCCTGAGCCCCAGAAATCATCGCCTCAACAAATCTAAAAAAGTAGGCCGGCCCAGATCCACTGGTAGCGGTAACCGCATCTTGCAAAGACTCATCAATCACAATGGTTTTTCCAGAAGCCTTCAACAACTCCTGCACAGCTTTAACATCCTCATTAGTCGCATACTGACCCTTTGAAATTGCCGATGCCCCAATTCCAACAGACATAGGGGTATTTGGCATTACCCGAATTACTGGCACCCCATCCTTTAGGAACTTTTCAATTCCAGAAGTCTTTCTTCCGGCTGCAAAAGAAATCACTCGTTGGTTCGCATTAATACTCTCACCAATTTGCATCAACAGATTATCAATATCTTGCGGTTTCACTAAGAGCAGGATATTTCTATAATGTGCAGGAACTTTATTCCCAATCACAATTTCACAGCCGTATATGGATACTATCTCTAATGCTTTGCCTTTATCGCTATCCATAACTCCGACAGTAGATAAATCTGCGCTGCCCAAAGCCATTGAGTTCAACACAGCTCTACCCATCACGCCGAGTCCAATAACAAGTGATTTAGATTGAAAATTTCTGTTAGTCACAGTAGGCTCAAAAGTAAACGTTTTTGAACTGAAAATTGTCTCTCAACGCGTGTAAATCCATTTCCCATGTTCATCAACTCCTAATCCTGCTTAAGCCGTAACACCTCCATATTCTCACAATTCTATGCTTAGATGCAACAGATCCATTTTCTAAAAATAAATTCATCACAGAATCACTAGTTTTAACT
>RFSC01000121.1 GCA_009924185.1 Actinomycetota bacterium | reverse complement strand
CATTGCCGCTAAAAGAGTTTGAACTTCTAGAGTTTTTAATGCGAAATGCCGGTCGAGTATTAACCCGCATGCAGTTAATTGATCGGGTGTGGGGCAGTGATTATGTAGGAGATACCAAAACTTTGGATGTTCACATCAAAAGGCTACGGGCCAAAATCGAAACCGATCCAGCAAACCCAACAGTTATTCAAACCGTAAGAGGTTTGGGTTACAAGATGGAGCTGTAGATTCCAGTATTTGCCACAACAAGTGCATCTAGCTCGACCTTGCCACCTTTAGCAAAGTAGAAGACCACTGGGATTCGATAACCTGGCTTTTGCCCCAAAGTAGCGATCTTTGCTTTTGCATTTGCTGAGTCGCCTTCAAAAATCATCGGTTTGTTCTTATTCAAAACGGTATTGGTTACCAACTCGGCACGTTGTCCATTAATGGTTACGGCAGCAAGTTGATCTGCGACATCGTTGTGATTAACAATGAATGCAATCAATGTGCCACTGCCATCTGGCAATGCAACTACTTTGACATTGCGCAGCTTTAGATCGCCGGCATCTTTTTCGACTCCATCAGTTACCTGCTTGATGATACGAGTTGGGGCGTTTCCGCCTGCGGCGCATCCTGTCAAGAGCATGGTGCTGGCGGCGATTGCGCCAATGAGTCTTTTCGAAATCATGAGGGAATAATGGCAGAAAAGCATTGAATAACGCCTACTTTCGGCGGTTTTGGTGACTGGGATAACTCTGATAAAATTGCCCTCTAGCGAAAGGCAATCAATGTCATTTAAGGTCGGCGAAACCGTTGTTTATCCCCATCACGGAGCGGCTCTCATTGAGGCAATTGAGACCCGGACCATCAAAGGCGAAGAGAAGATCTATCTAGTACTAAAGGTCGCGCAAGGCGATCTAACAGTACGAGTCCCAGCAGAAAACGTTGACTTGGTTGGCGTTCGCGATGTGGTTGACTCATCAGGTCTCGAGCGAGTCTTCGGTGTTCTACGCCAGCCTTACACAGAAGAGCCAACCAACTGGTCTCGTCGCTACAAAGCAAATCTTGAGAAGTTGGCATCAGGCGATGTCATCAAGGTCGCTGAAGTTGTTCGCGATCTATTCCGTCGTGATCTTGACCGTGGTCTTTCTGCGGGCGAGAAGCGCATGCTTGCTAAAGCTCGCGCGATTTTGATTTCCGAACTTGCACTCGCAGAGAACACCGATGAGTCCAAGGCTGAATCAATTCTCGACGAGGTTCTCGCTTCTTAATTCACTCTCACCAGTGAGAGTCTTATGAACAGTTCACCTTCTAGCGCCGCAATAATTGCTGGCGCTGGCATGGGGCATCGACTTGGTGCAGATATCCCTAAAGCGCTAATTCAATTAGATGGAATCACTCTTGTAGAACGTGCTTTTGCCGCGCTTTCCAAAGTAGTTGATGAAATTGTGATTACCGCGCCAGCTGGATATGAAGAGCAGTTCCGTCAGATTGTTGGCGAAAGCGCAAAGGTTATTACCGGCGGGGTATTGCGTAGTGATTCAGTAAATCTAGCTCTAAATGCGTTATCTCCATCGGTTAAATATGTATTGGTACATGATGCAGCG
>RFSC01000013.1 GCA_009924185.1 Actinomycetota bacterium | reverse complement strand
TTGAAGATGTCCGCAAACTGCTTATGGTTTTGCAACGCCTAGTAGATACTGGAAATACCGTTGTGGTAATTGAACACAACATGGATGTAATCAAATGCGCTGATTGGATTATTGACCTTGGGCCTGAAGGTGGTTCCGGTGGCGGCACTTTGGTTGCCGAAGGTACACCGGAGGCGGTAGCTAAGGTGAAAAATAGCTACACCGGAAAGTTTTTGGCTGAAGCGCTAAAGAGATAGTCATGGCAGATCCCGCCTCTTATCGTCCTAGCAATATTCCAGATGAACCGGGCGTCTATCGGTTTTTCAACGAAGCTAATCAAGTCATATATGTTGGAAAGGCGAGATCTCTAAAGAATCGCCTCAACTCATACTTCCAAAAAAATCTGGGAGAGAAGACTCAGCGCATGGTTAATGCTGCCAATCGTGTCGATTGGACCGTCGTGCGTACGGAGGTTGAAGCTCTGCAGTTGGAGTTCACTTGGATCAAGGAGTTTGACCCAGCCTTCAATGTGCAGTTTAAGGATGATAAGTCCTACCCATATTTAGCCATCACAATTGATGAAGAGTTTCCCAGAATCTTCATTACAAGGCGTTCGAAGCGAAAGGGCGTTGTCTACTTTGGGCCCTTTACTCATGCTTGGGCGCTGCGAGCCACCTTTGATGTGTTGCTTAAGCTTTTCCCGGTGCGCTCCTGCTCAAATACTAACTTTGAGAGAGCAAGGAAAGTGAACCGCCCTTGTTTGCTAGGCGATATTGGCAAATGTGCAGCACCGTGCGTCCAGCGAGTTTCAGTTGTGGAGCATAAGGAAATAGCTGATCGTTTGGTTGAGTTTATGTCAAATGGTTCAGCAGATATCACTGAAGAGTTGCGAAAAGAGATGCAGGCTGCGGCCGACGCAGAGGAGTTCGAGAAGGCAGGCAAGCTACGAGATCAGCTATCGGCGTTAGAGCGAGCATCGGAATCAACAGATGCGGCGATTTCTGATTCGATTAATTCAGATTTTGTGGCTCTTCATCAGGATATAACTCATGCAGCCGCATCAATTTTTAGAGTGAGACAAGGACGAGTGATTAGCAGCAAATCATGGGTTATTGATTTGGGAAACATCCCAGAAGAAACTCAATTGTTGGATGTAACTTTGAATCAAATCTATAGCGAGTTTGAACCAGCCAAAGAGGTTCTGGTAAATCTAGATGTTGAAGGTGAAGGCCTATCTGAGTTTCTTTCAAACACTTTCTCTCATCGGATCGTTGTCAGAAGGCCAGAGCGGGGCGAAAAATCTGAACTACTCGATACGGTAAAGCGGAACGCTCACCACTCTCTAGTGCAATTTCTAAGCAAGCGCTCAAATGATGCGGCGGTAAGTGGCAGGGCATTGGAAGATTTAGCGAATGCTCTTGGGATGGATGAGCTGCCACTGCGGATTGAATGCTTTGATATTTCCAACATTCAGGGCACATCAGTTGTGGCCTCCATGGTGGTATTTGAGGATGGTCAATCAAAAAAGAGTGAGTACCGCAGGTTCGGCATCGATGATAACCAGAAATTTGATGATACCCGCGCGATGCATCATGTAATCACTAGAAGATTCAAGAGATACCTGGCGGAAAAGGATTTGGATTTAACTGAGATTGAGCTAAGTGGCGGCGAGCGGCCTAAGTTTGCCTATCCGCCTCAACTGGTAATTGTCGATGGCGGCAGGGGACAAGTGAATGCAGCGGCGCGAGCCTTCGCAGAGTTAGGAATTACAGATATAACTTTGGTGGGATTAGCCAAAAGATTGGAAGAGATCTGGTTCCCAGACCAAAGTTATCCCGTTGTTTTGCCACGACACAGTGAAGCGCTCTATTTGGTGCAAAGAGTTAGGGATGAGGCTCATAGATTTGCCATCACTTTTCATCGTTCAAAGCGATCGCGACTTATGGTGGAGTCCTTACTGGATGAAATACCTGCGCTAGGTGAAGTAAGACGTCAAGCATTGCTAGATCATTTTGGATCTGTCGCAGCCTTAAAGAAAGCTACGCTCGAGGAAATCTCTCAACTTCCTGGAATTGGAGTTAAAACCGCTGAGTCAATTGTGAAGGCCCTGAATGCAGTTGAATCACAAACCCATGTGGATACCGCTACTGGAGAGATACTTGACAGGTAGTAGATGATGTAGCCATGAACCGTGAGATTGTAATCATCACTGGCATGAGCGGTGCGGGTCGTTCGACAGTGGCTCACTCTATGGAGGATCACGGCTGGTATGTAATCGATAACCTTCCTCCCTCGCTCTTGTACTCTGTTTTTGACACAACTGAACGTACCGCCGATAAGGTGGCGGTTGTTATCGATGTTCGAGGACGACAGTTATTTGATGATTTAAACCGCTCACTTGCTGAGCTGGCCGAGCGGGGAATCGCAAGAAAGATCATCTTTGTTGATGCTTCAGATGAGGTTTTGGTTCAGCGCTTCGAATCATCTAGACGACCTCATCCACTGCAGGGCAATGATCGAATCGTGGATGGCATTGAGCGGGAGAGAGAGAAATTGCGTGAACTGCGCTCCGGTGCAGATTTGGTAGTAGATACCTCTCAACTAAATGTTCATCAACTAGAGAAAAAGATTTCGGAGCTCTTTTCCACCGAGGCGAGCGCTTCGCTGAAGGTAAATGTTCTTTCCTTTGGTTACAAGTACGGCCTCCCAGTGGATGCTGATTTAGTTATGGATTGCCGTTTTATTCCTAATCCGCACTGGGATCCGGTTTTAAGGCCGAAAAATGGTTTAGATGATGAGGTTAGCAAAGCTGTACTTACTGCTGAAACAGTTGGAGAGTTTTTAGATCGGTATGTAGCTTTGTTTCAAAGCATCAGTCGCGGATATTTGCGTGAAGGCAAGAGATACATCACTTTGGCTATTGGCTGTACTGGTGGAAAGCATCGCAGCGTAGCTGTCGCAGAGGAGTTGGCAAAGAGAATCAATGGCTCTGTGGTTGATAGCGAACACTCTGTCTCTGCACATGCAATACATCGAGATTTGGGCCGCGAACGCTGATGCAAGAAAGCCTCACGCAAACCAAAGTTGTCGCACTAGGTGGCGGTCACGGTTTAGCAGCAACATTATCTGCGTTAAGAAAGTTAACCTCAGAGATAACTGCAATTGTGACTGTGGCTGACAATGGTGGTTCAAGTGGCCGATTAAGAGAGGAGTTTAACTCCTTACCTCCCGGAGATTTGCGCATGGCGCTAGCTGCGCTTTGTGGAGATGATGAGTGGGGTCGAAATTGGGCGCAGATAATGCAATATCGGTTTACCTCCGAAGGAGCTTTGGATGGACATGCCCTAGGGAATCTTTTGTTAACCGCTTTGTGGGATCGCGATGGCGATCCGATTCAGGGTCTAGATCGAGTTGGTGAACTACTCAAGGTTGTTGGTCGAGTACTGCCAATGGCGATAGAACCTCTAGATATCGAAGGCGTATTTAGAAATTGGGAAGGTCAGCATGTTGTACGTGGTCAAACTGAAGTGGCTATTAGCAAAGGAGCTTTAGAAGAGCTGAGACTGATTCCTGACAATCCCACAGCGACTCAGGAGGGATTGACGGCAATAACTGAAGCGGATTTCATAACAATCGGTCCGGGCTCATGGTTTTCCAGTGTTTTGCCACATGTTTTGGTAAAGCAACAATTGTCGGCACTTATGGAATCCAAGGCGAAGAAGATATTGATTTTGAATCTTGATGCATCGAATTTTCATTCTGGGGATGAATTTGCCGGAAACTCACCAGCTGAACATCTTCAAGTACTACAAAGATTTGCCCCTGGTCTTAAGTGCAATTTCGCCCTTATTGACAAATCAATCGCTGAACAAAACGGGGCATTGAATGAGTTGGAGGAGTTGGTTGCAGATATGGGTGGCAGGGTGATTGTGGCCGATCTCGCATCGCATCCAGGGAGCAAACATCATGATCCGGCAAAATTATTTTCCGCTTTCAGCCACATTTTCGCTGCTGAGATGCTTAGATAACGCTCATGGCAATGACCGCTTCGGTAAAAGATGAGTTAAGTCGACTCTCTATCTCAAAGCCCTGCTGTCGCAAGGCTGAGGTTTCTGCCATTCTGCGCTTTGCCGGCGGGCTGCACATTTCAGCGGGCAAAATTATGGTTGAAATCGAATTGGATACTGCTCAAGCTGCGCGAAGAATTAGAAAAGATATTGCCGATATCTATGGTCATGAATCTGATTTGGCGGTAATCAGCGCAGGTGGATTGCGCAAAGGAAGTCGCTACCTGGTTCGAGTTATTAAGGATGGCGATGCCTTGGCTCGACAAACTGGCCTAGTAGATTCACATGGCCGTCCGGTACGTGGCTTACCGCCACAGGTTGTTTCAGCTGGTATCTGTGATGCAGAGGCGGCTTGGCGTGGAGCATTTTTAGCTCATGGCTCACTTACTGAACCCGGAAGATCCTCTGCGCTAGAGATTACCTGCCCTGGTCCGGAAGCAGCACTTGCATTAGTTGGCGCGGCTCGTCGTCTAAACATCACCGCAAAAGCAAGAGAGGTTCGCGGCGTTGATCGCGTTGTTATCCGTGATGGTGATGCAATTGGAGTTTTACTAACCAGACTTGGTGCGCATGAAAGCGTCATGGCATGGGAAGAGAGAAGAATGCGGCGCGAGGTACGTGCCACAGCTAATCGCTTAGCAAATTTCGATGATGCAAACCTGCGCCGATCTGCAAGAGCAGCGGTTGCCGCATCTGCGCGTGTGCAACGTGCCATGGAGATTTTGGGTGATGAGATTCCCGATCATCTACGTGAAGCGGGCCAACTACGCATAACCCATGGTCAGGCCAGCCTCGAGGAGTTGGGTTCTCTTTCGACACCTCCAATGACCAAAGATGCGATTGCCGGACGAATTAGAAGATTATTGGCGATGGCAGATAAGCGTGCTGCCGAGCTGGGGATTCCAGATACCGAGGCGGGGCTCTCGCCTGACCTATTAAATTAACTCGGCTGATAGGCTTTACCTTGAGTCCACAAGGTCGTGGCAAACAATAAATTTCGATTGATGCCTTTTGATGTGCATCTCATGGAGTGTGAATACTGTGGTTAAAGTAGGAATCAATGGTTTTGGACGTATCGGTCGCAACTTCTTCCGCGCCGCTTTGGCATCAAATGCCGATGTCGAAATTGTTGCGGTGAATGACCTCACAGACATCGCTACTTTGGCGCATCTCCTAAAGTATGACTCAATACTGGGTCGACTAAATCATCCCGTTTCACATGACGACACCTCAATCACCGTTGGTGGAAAGAAATTCAAGGTTTTCGCTGAGAAGGATCCAGCAGCCTTACAGTGGGGATCGGTCGGAGCTGACATTGTTATTGAATCAACCGGTCGCTTTACTAAAGCGTCTGATGCAGCAAAGCATATGGTTGGCGGTGCGAAGAAAGTTGTGATCTCAGCACCAGCCACTGATGAAGATGTAACTTTGGTTTTGGGTGTCAATGATTCCGCTTATGACCCAGCAAAACACAACATAATTTCAAATGCATCCTGCACAACCAACTGCCTCGCTCCAATGGCCAAGGTTTTGCATGAAAACTTTGGCATTGTGCGTGGCTTCATGACCACAGTTCATGCCTACACAAATGACCAAGTCATTTTGGATTTTCCACATAAGGATTTACGTCGTGCTCGAGCAGCTGCAACAAATATCATTCCAACCTCAACCGGTGCTGCGAAGGCGATTGGATTGGTGCTTCCTGAGCTAAAGGGCAAGCTAGATGGCTATGCGTTGCGCGTTCCCACACCGACCGGATCAATCACAGATTTAACCGTTGAGCTAGCCAAAGAAACCAATGCGGCTGAAATCAACGCTGCAATGAAGAAGGCGGCCGAGGGTCCACTTAAGGGAATTTTGTTCTACACAGAGGATCCAATCGTTTCAACCGATATCGTTACTGATCCACACTCCTGCATCTTTGATGGTGGCATTACAAAGGTGATTGGAAATCAAGCAAAGGTTGCTGGTTGGTATGACAATGAGTGGGGTTACTCAAACCGCCTCGTTGATCTAATGAAGTTCATCGGAAAAAGCCTCTAAAACTATTTAGGCTCTCTCTAATGACCTCTGAGATCAAGAGTTTGGCTGCGCTCGAAGTTTCCAACAAGACAGTTCTACTTCGTTGCGATCTAAATGTTCCACTAAAGGATGATGGGTCAGGCAATCGCGTAATTACCGATGATGGTCGTATCAGAGCATCTCTTCCGACCATAAATGCTCTGCTTTCATCAGGCGCAGCATTGGTAATTGTGGCCCACTTGGGTCGCCCTAAGGGAGAGAGAAAGCCGGAGCTTTCACTAGCACCAGTTGCCAAACGTCTTGAGGAGTTATTGGGTAGAGCGGTGGTATTTGCTACAGATGTTGTAGGTGAAAGTGCGAAGAATGCTGTCCGCGAATTGAAATCGGGCGGAGTAGTTTTACTAGAGAATGTTAGATATGAATCTGCCGAGACCAGCAAGGATGAAGGTGAGCGAGCGGAGTTTGCTAGGCAGCTATCTTCATTTGCCCAAGTTTATGTTGGTGATGGTTTTGGAGCGGTGCATCGCAAACATGCTTCAGTTTATGAGGCGGCGAAGAATTTACCTCATGCTGCTGGAAAGCTAATCTCTGCAGAGGTTGAGGTTCTCAAAAAACTTACCCAATCGCCGGAACGGCCTTATGGTGTAGTCCTAGGTGGCGCAAAGGTTTCCGACAAGATCGGGGTCATCAATAACCTGCTCGACAAAGTTAATCTATTGGCTATTGGTGGGGGAATGGTTTTCACATTTCTTGCAGCACAAGGCAAAGAAATTGGCACCTCTCTAGTTGAGACTGAATCCATTCCACTAGTTCAAGAACTACTTCAGCGTGCAGAGCAATTAGGTGTAGAAGTGCTACTGCCTAGCGACATAGTGGTTGCACCCGCTTTTGCTAATGAATCTCCTACAGTTGTTTCGGCAGATTCAATTCCAGTTGATCAAATGGGATTGGATATTGGACCTAAGAGTGCGGATGAATTTGCTCAAGCTATCAAGGGTTGCAAGACCGTCTTCTGGAATGGACCTATGGGGGTTTTTGAGTTCTCCAACTTTGCCGCTGGCACAAAAGTCGTCGCACAGGCGTTGACTGAAGTGAGTGGTCTTTCTGTAGTTGGTGGCGGAGATTCCGCTGCTGCGGTGCGCGCCCTCGGCTTTAAAGATGATGAGTTTGGATACATTTCGACCGGTGGTGGAGCCTCGCTAGAGTATCTAGAAGGCAAAGAGCTTCCTGGATTAATTGCACTGCTTTAATCTGATTCGCAACAAAAGGAGAAGAGATGTCACGCAAGCCTCTAATTGCAGGCAACTGGAAGATGAATCTAAATCATCTAGAAGCCATCGCGGTAACCCAAAAGCTGGCTTACTCCCTAGAGGATCGTGACTTCGATGCGGTAGATGTAGTCGTATTGCCGCCATTCACCGATATCAGATCAGTGCAAACATTGGTCGATGGCGATCGCTTGAAACTCTCTTATGGAGCTCAAGATGTCTCACCTGAGAAGTCCGGTGCCTTTACCGGCGACATCTCTGGAAGCATGTTGAAGAAATTGGATTGCAGTTATGTGGTGGTTGGTCACTCTGAGCGCAGAGCAATTCACAGTGAAAGTGATGAGTTAATCAACAAAAAGATTAGAGCGGTATTAGAAAATGAGATGACACCAATATTCTGCATCGGTGAAGAGTTATCCATCCGTGAGTCAGGTACCCATGTTCAGCATGTTCTGAATCAAGTTCGAGAGGGCTTGAAAGGCTTCCATAAACCAGAATTAAAAAAGATTGTTTTTGCCTACGAACCGGTATGGGCTATTGGTACTGGAAAGACCGCAACTCCGGAGGATGCGCAAGAGGTTTGTGGTGCAATTAGGACTGAATTGGCAAAGATTGGCAGTGAGGAGATTGCTGCAAACGCTCGCATCCTTTATGGGGGCTCAGTTAAATCTGCAAATATCGTGGACATAATGAAGCAGCCAGATGTTGATGGCGCATTAGTTGGCGGAGCCAGCCTCGAGCCTGAGGAGTTCGCCCGTATCTGTAAATTCCATCGCGTCCTCTAGGCGTTGACTAGGCCCATTTAGGCAATGCGGAGATTGCTCGGGGGATTAGGTAGTATCTGCACCTCAGGGAAAGCGTTCCCAGCCTATTGTCCGATCTGTATCAGGTAGCAACAAGGAGTGTCTCGTGGCTTTAGCACTATCAATCCTGCTGGTGATCTCCAGCATCTTGATGATTCTTCTAGTTTTGCTCCATAAAGGTAAGGGCAGCGGATTATCAGATCTATTTGGTGGCGGCATGTCTTCAACCTACGGTGGATCCTCGGTGGTCGAAAAGAATTTGGACCGAATCACCATCGTAGTAGGTGGCATTTGGTTTGCAGCGGTTATCGCACTTGGGTTAGTTTTAAAATAAAATTATCAATTAATTAACTCTTAAGGAGAAAAAATGGCTGGTGGAAGCGCAATCCGTGGTTCCCGTGTCGGTGCTGGCCCAATGGGCGAGGCTGAACGTGGCGAGGCAATTGCTCGTTTCCGAGTTTCATATTGGTGCCTCAATGGACATGAGACCAAGCCATCATTTGCAGAGGATGGAACTGTTGTAGTTCCCGATGAATGGGATTGTCCTCGTTGCGGCTTTCCTGCTGGACGAGACAAGAACAATCCGCCATCACCAATTAAGAATGAGCCTTACAAGACCCACTTGGCTTATGTTAAAGAGCGCCGTACCGAAGCTGAATCAAAAAAGATTTTGGACGCCGCATTGAAAAAGTTGCGTGGCGAGGATGAGGACTAAAAGCTGCGCGCAGCTTGCAACAACTCTTTAATTCCTAATTCTCTGTCCTTTAGGTGGAAGCGAATGGTCGGAAAGTTTCGAGAAGCTAATGCTTCGTTGTCACCCAAAGCCTGTGCCATAAACAATCTTTCAAAACCATAACCTTGCCCAGCGATCTGCCACGTTAAATTAGTGTGGCCAGTGATTTGAATAAATGAACCTAACTTTGGACCGCCTTTGTGAAACTGTCCGGTGGAGTGAAGAAATCTTGGACCCCATCCAAAAGTGGTTGGCTTTTTAGCAGCGGACTCAATTAGATCTCGCAACTTCGCAACTTGATCATCTACTCCTCGATGCAGATAGGCCATGATCGCAAGATAGCCACCTGCATTGGAAACTGACTCTGCCAAATAGTCTTCTAGCGAACCATGCTTTGAATGCGCAAAAACCTCGACAAAGTTTGTGCTAAATATTGGTTCAGGCGTCATCACTCCTGATTCCGACCACCTGGTAAGTAGAGCGGAGGTCTTCTCTTTTGCCTCCGTAACATTTGGTTGATTAAAGGGGTCTACCTGCAAGAGATAGCTGGTTAATGCGGTAACCCATTCCCAAAAAATGAACTGCTCGCCGAGCGAGCCGGTTACAACATAGTCGCCAGCTCCATCGAAACTTACAACAGGGTAGAGAGTATTTGTGTTTGAGTTGATAACTACGGGCAGGACACCTTTTTCATCTTTACCGGTTGATTCAGCAATTAACTGTTCAATCCAATCGCCTAACCCGGGCAGAGATGTAGAGTTATTGGCGATACCGAAGTAGGCAAACTGCTTGGTTGCAAGTGCTGCTGCAACCTTTACAGCGCTTGAATCAACTTTTGTGAACTCGAGAGCTGCATCATAAGCATCATCAATTAAGACAGAGACATCTACGCCGATTAACGCTGCGGGTGTCAGCCCAAAAGCACTTAAGGCGCTAAATCTTCCACCGACATTTGGATCTGCATTAATAACTCGATAGCCACTTTCTCGTGCTTGCTTATCTAGAGGTGAGCCCGGATCTGTTACAACTACTAGGTGATTAACTGGATTCAAGCCTTGCTTAATTAACTCTTGTTCAGCTGCAATTTTCTGAGATGCGGTTTCAATAGTGGAGCCGGACTTCGATCCGATTACAAAGCAGGTATTGCTTAGATCCCGACCCATTACCTGGTTCACATGTTCTGGATCCGTTGAATCCAGTACCGTTAACTTCTTGGCATAGGTTGCAGCGATAACTTCTGGAGCAAGGGATGAGCCACCCATGCCGCACAAAACAAAATCATTGTGTTTTAGCTCGCGAGACCAGGCGCAGAGCGCATCCAAAACAGGGAGCAAATCCCGGGAGCTTTCTGGAAGGTCAATCCAATTCAATCGTATGGATGCTTCGGCTTGAGCATCTGGACCCCAAATACTGGAGTCTTTCTTTACCAATCTCTGGGTGATCTGGTTTAGAGATGGGTAATGCTCTTGCCCGATAGAGAAGCCCTTGATTTCAATCATTTTGCAGAAGCCGCCTCCACGGTTGCAATCAAATCCAACCAGGGCTTGATGAACTTATCGATGCCTTCATTTTCTAGGCGATTTGCCACCTCTTGAATATCAATGGAAAAAGAAGAAATCTGAGTGAGTACCTCAGTAGCATCTTGGTAGTTGTTGCTGATGGTGTTTCCTTTAAAGCTGCCTTGGTCCCTGACCGCAATAAGAGTTGGCTCCGGCATTGTGTTAACGGTTAGGGGAGCGATCAACTCTAAAACGTAAAGAGTCGGGTCATAAGCCGGATCCTTCACTCCAGTTGAAGCCCATAGAGGTCGCTGAATCTGAGCACCTGCTGCAGCAAGTTTCTGCCAACGCTGAGATTGCAGGACTGTCTCAAAGTGCTTATATGCCAGACGTGCATTAGCAACAGCAGCTTTGCCCAACAGATTTAGCGCCGATGGGTCTTGATGTGCTTTTAGCTTCGGGTCGATATCAGTATCAACTCGACTTACAAAGAAAGAGGCAACAGAGTGAATTCCTGAAACGGGAAGATTTTTCGCCATGCGATCTTCCAGTCCAGCAATGAAGGCCTCTAGAACTTCAACATACCGCGGCACTGAGAAAATAATTGTTACGTTAACACTTATTCCTTCGGAGATTAAAGTTCGGATTGCAGGTATTCCCTCAATTGTGGCAGGCACCTTAATTAAGACATTGTCTCGAGAGACCTTTTCCCAGAGCTCTTTAGCCTGCTTTACTGTCCCAGCAGTATCTCTGGCCAAGCGAGGATCGACTTCAATGCTAACTCTTCCATCAACGCCGTTGGTGCGTTCGTAAGTAGGTAGAAACAAATCACATGCCTGTGCAACATCAGCTGTGGTCAACTCATTGATTATTGCTTCGGCCCCCAAACCTTTCTTGGCCAAAGTAGCTATATCGTCGGCGTAGAGAGTGGAGTTGGCGATAGCTGCGGAAAAGATAGCTGGATTGGTGGTTACCCCTAACACCGATTCCTGATGAATTAAGCCAGCCAGATTTCTTGATTTACCATCAACAACAAGACGCTCTCTTGATAGGTCATCTAGCCAGATTGAAGTACCTGATTCGGTGATCTGTTGCAGGATTTTATGCATATCGCGCCTCTCAGCTCTTGGTGTTTGCAATGCTTTGCTTAGCAGCAGCCGCTATTTTCTCGGGAGTAAATCCAAACTCTTTAAACAACACTCCTGCAGAAGCAGATGCGCCAAAGTGCTCTAGTGAGACACTCACGCCGGAATCGCCGATGTAATCACGCCAACCCTGTGCAATTCCAGCTTCAACACTGACTCGAGCCTTAACCTGCTTGGGCAATACCTTTTCTTTGTATGCAGAATCCTGCTGGTTGAACCATTCCAAACAGGGTGCGCTAACTACGCGTGCTGAGATTCCCTCTCCGCTTAGCAACTCTGCAGCCTTCAGCGCTAGATAGACCTCAGAGCCTGTAGCAATCAATATGACATCTGGGTTAGCGATTTGATTTAAAGAGTAAGCGCCACGTGATGCTTCCGAAGCTGCGGAATGAGTTTCGCGATCAATAACTGGAAGATTTTGACGAGATAGCAAAATGCCAGCAGGCTTATTTCTTTTCAGAATTTCTTGCCAGCAGTAAACAACCTCATTTGCATCAGCTGGACGGATAACCTCCAAATTGGGAATCGCGCGTAGCGCTGCGATGTGCTCTACCGGCTGATGGGTTGGACCATCTTCACCCAGACCGATGGAGTCATGACTCCATACATAAGTTACTGGCAAATTCATCAAAGCCGAGAGTCGAACCGCGCCCCGCATGTAATCACTGAATACCAAGAAGGTTCCTCCGAAGGGGCGAACCAATCCATGTAACGCCATTCCATTCAGGATTGCCCCCATGGCATGTTCTCTAATTCCAAAGTGAATAATCCGGCCATATGGATTAGAACCTTTCATCAGAGAAGTAGCGGGCAGGAATGAACCGCCCTCTTCAATCGTGGTGTTGTTGCTATCGGCCAAATCTGAAGAACCGCCAAACAGCTCAGGAAGCTTCTTTGCCAAAGCATTGATGGCATCACCGGAGGCTTTGCGGGTGGATACCTCTTTATCGCTGCCATAGGTAGGCAACTCTGCATCCCAACCTTCAGGCAGAGCCCTTTTCACTAATCTTTCGAGCAACTCAGCCTTTGACTGGTTTGCCTTACTCCAATTGGAGAACCCAATTTCCCAATTCTTTCTTAATTCATTTCCGCGCTGGACTACTTGTTCAACATGGTTTTTTATCTCACCTGGGTAAAAGAAATCCTCTGCCGGTAAACCTAACTCCACTTTTGTGGCAGCAATCTCTTCAGCCCCAAGTGCCGAGCCATGAGATTTTGCGGTGTTGCGCGCTTTAGGAGCTGGCCAGGCAATAACTGTTTTCAATCTAATGAGAACAGGTTTATCTGTCACCTGAAGTGATTTCTCCATTGCTTCTTCTAGAGCATCTCTATCTACATCACCATTTCCTAGCGCCGAAACCTCAAACACTTCCCATCCATAAGCTTTGTAACGAGCGGAGACATCTTCAGTAAATGCGTAGTGTGTATCGCCTTCAATAGAGATTCGATTGTCATCGTAAATAACTTTTAAGTTGCCAAGTTGTTGTGTTCCGGCCAAGGAGGAGGCCTCGGTGCTCACACCTTCTTGAAGATCACCATCGCTGCAGATAACCCAAATATTGTGATCAAAAGGGGAGTTGCCCCATTTTGTTTC
>RFSC01000120.1 GCA_009924185.1 Actinomycetota bacterium | reverse complement strand
CCATTAAACAACGGACCAATTTTGAATGCGCTTTCAATTGCGATAGCTAGACCGGTTGAAACTACGATACCGATTAGAAGAGCTGCTTTGATTTTGCGTACCATCAAACCAATGGTTAGGAAGAGGCCGAAGGCAAAGACAATAACCGGCCATCCGACAAGCTCTCCATTGTTACCGAGTGTTACTGGTACTGGACCACTGCCGGTACGGCGAACAAAGCCGGCGTCAACCAATCCGATGAGGGCGATAAATAAGCCGATACCAACGGAGATAGCAATCTTCAATTGAGTTGGTACTGCCCGGAAAACCGCGGTACGGAAACCAGTTAGAACCAAAACCAAAATGATCAATCCTTCAAGAACGACCAGACCCATTGCATCAGCCCAAGTCATTTTTGAAGCTATGGCGACCGCCACGAAGGTATTGAGGCCTAGTCCTGTTGCCAGTGCCAATGGAAAATTGGCAACTACACCCATCAGAATAGACAAGACACCTGCGACCAAAGCGGTAGCAGCTGCAATTAGTGCGAGGTTCGGAGCGTCTCCGCCGCCGAGATATTTACCATCGGCATCTTTTGCAAGGCCGATGATTAATGGATTTAAGGCAACGATGTAGGCCATCGTAAAGAAGGTCACTACACCGCCACGAACCTCTTGTGCTACTGAGGATCCGCGTTGAGATATTTTGAAATAAGAGTCGAGCATGCTCTTCCTTTCATCCCAGTTGAATGGGATGTCGCTAATTTTTTAACGGTGGTGGTTGCGACACCGTGTGGATTCAGTCCACAGGCTGAGGGGAGTGGCTTAAACCTATTGGTTACCCACGGGTAATTCGGGAAACGACACCAAAGGAGAGGGCCACCGAGTACCCAATAAATACTGCAAAAAGCGCTGTTCCAAGTCCTGCGGTGCCGCCCAAAATCACCCCCAGAGTGAGAACAAACAGCTCAATCATTAATCTGACTCGTCCTACAGGGATCCCGGTTCTACGGTGAAGTGAGGTCATCCAGCCATCCCTTGGCCCTGGTCCTAAACCGCAGGTTATGTACAGCGCTGAACCGATTCCCACCATGGCAATTCCGACAAAAACATAGGTTAATTCAAAAGCAAAATTTTTCGGATCAGGGAATAGGTGAATGCCAAGATCAATGGCAAAAGCGATAATCAATATATTTGAAATTGTTCCAAGTCCAGGACGCTCTCGAAGAGGTATCCACAAAGCCAGAACTAAAGCACTGATGATTAAGGTAGAAACACCGATGCTTAAACCAGAGTTCACAGAGATGCCTTGAGCAAGGACCGACCAAGGCGCGTTGCCAAGCCCTGAGATTATTAGAAGACTATCGCCAAGACCAAAAATGAAAAGCCCAAAGGTAAGAATTGCGAATCTTTGCAACCCAAAATCCCACCTGTTTTTTGCGGTCCACGGGGTGACAGGTACGGTTTTATGAGGTTTCAATTTGTCTAACCACTCATTCACATGACAACGGTAGCAGTGGCCCTACACTTAATTTCATGTTTATCGGTTTTGGAACCACTCTAAATATATTGTCAATCTTAGTTGGTGCCGCTATTGGTGTGATCGTAGGGAATAAGTTTAAAGAAACCAC
>RFSC01000119.1 GCA_009924185.1 Actinomycetota bacterium | reverse complement strand
CCAGTACCTGTTACGGCACCTTCATCCTGGCCATGGATAGATCACTTGGTTTCGGGTCTACACCCAGCAACTATCGCCCTATTCGGACTCGCTTTCGCTACGCCTCCCCTATCGGTTAAGCTCGCTACTGAATGTAAGTCGCTGACCCATTATACAAAAGGTACGCAGTCACCCCTACTTCAAACACCCTCATTAAAGTTTTCATTTAATAAGACTATCTCAATCTTCCTTAAATCTTTTGACTCGCTCGCTTACGCTCACTCCTCGAAAGCACTTAATCAGATCTTTTCAATCTTCCTTAAATCTTTTGACTCGCTCGCTTACGCTCACTCCTCGAAAGCACTCTAAAGACGCTTGAAGTAGGGGCTCCCACTGTTTGTATGCATACGGTTTCAGGTTCTATTTCACTCCCCTCCCGTCCCGGGGTTCTTTTCGCCTTTCCCTCACGGTACTGGTTCACTATCGGTCGATTACGAGTATTTAGCCTTGGAGGATGGTCCCCCCATGTTCAGACAGGGTTTCTCGTGCCCCGCCCTACTTGTCGTTACCCTAGTTCCACGCACGGGATTTCGTATAAGGGGCTATCACCCTCTACGGCCGGACTTTCCATTCCGTTCTACTATCGCATGCGCTAAAAATAACAGGCTCTTCCAGGTTCGCTCGCCACTACTACCGGAATCTCGGTTGATTTCTTTTCCTCGAGCTACTTAGATGTTTCAGTTCACTCGGTTCGCCACCAACTCCCTATATATTCAGGAGCGGTTACCCTTACGGGTGGGTTTCCCCATTCGGACATCTACGGATCAACGCTCTTTTGCCAACTCCCCGTAGCTTTTCGCAGGCTTACACGTCCTTCATCGCCTGTAATCGCCAAGGCATCCACCATATGCACTTATTCACTTGATCCTATAACGCTAAAACCTAAATCTCAACGTCATAAAATTCTAAAGCTTCTTCGCTTGAGTTCCCGTCACTAACCTTCGTTAGCAACTTCTCTCTATTTCATGATTTCTGCAATCAATTACTACCCATTGGACACATCACACTCATCACAAATGTGTGCGTCCTCTTTACTTCTTCCAAATTGTTAAAGATCAACTAGCTTCGCTAGTCCATAACACTCTCTTCTCAAAGAACGCTATCAACTCAACGACTCTCTTCCCAACCAAACCTACTTCTCATTGGTGGAGGATGACGGGATCGAACCGACGACCCCCTGCTTGCAAAGCAGGTGCTCTCCCAGCTGAGCTAATCCCCCACTGTCTCTTACTCCGCGTATGGTGGGTCTGGTTGGGCTCGAACCAACGACCCCCGCCTTATCAAGACGGTGCTCTAACCAGCTGAGCTACAGACCCTCTAAGGCTCTACCTCACGGTCAATCTCTTCTAATCAAACAACCGATAAGTGTGAATGCTCGCACTACATCACGCTCTAGAAAGGAGGTGATCCAGCCGCACCTTCCGATACGGCTACCTTGTTACGACTTCACCCCAGTCATGAATCCCACCGTGGTAATCGTCCCCCTTACGGTTAGACTAACTACTTCTGGTGAAACCCACTCCCATGGTGTGACGGGCGGTGTGTACAAGGCCCGGGAACGTATTCACCGCGACATGCTGA
>RFSC01000118.1 GCA_009924185.1 Actinomycetota bacterium | reverse complement strand
GGCTTGGGAGAAGGATTTCCTAAACGCCATGGAGATTCCTTATCGAGTAATTGATGTTGCAACAGGTGATTTAGGCTCTAGCGCTAACCGTAAATTTGATTGTGAAGCTTGGATTCCAACCCAAAACGCTTACCGCGAAGTCACCAGCACCTCAAACTGCAGTGAGTTTCAAGCCCGTCGTCTAAATGTGCGCACCAAAGGTGAAAACGGCACCTATCCAGTTGCTACTTTAAATGGAACTTTGGTTGCTGTGCCGCGCATGATCGTTTCTATTTTGGAAAATCACCAACAAGCCGATGGTTCGGTGTTGGTACCAAAAGCTTTACAACCATTCCTTGGAATGGATCGATTTAATCCGGTGGGTTAATTGAGCGACCTACTACGCCGCCCTAAATTAATTGCAACTGATTTAGATGGAACGATAGTTCCGCACCAAGGCAAAATCTCAGAGCGCACCAAGGCTGCTTTTCATGCTGCGCATGAAGAGGGAATTGAAATTTATTATGTAACAGGAAGACCACCACGTTGGATGCCAGAGATTGCAGAGGCCTTTTCATTTGGCCACAGCATTTTAGGAAATGGCGCCATGCTGTATGACATTCACAATGAAAAAATCTTGGAAGAGTGGTTAATGCCGGTCGAAAATCAGATCGAAACCGTTAACCGTTTGCGTATGGCCATCCCCACCATTTCCTTTGCAGTAGAGGCACATCATTACTTTCATAGAGAAAAGGCGTATATCCCACGTTGGGATGTTGGGTTAGACAACATCGGAGTTCATGACATCACCGAGATTATGCAGACCCCAGCTATGAAAATGTTGGCCCGTTGTTCTGATCAAGAGCTGAGCTCTGATGAGATGTTAGAGATTGCAGTGAAAGAGTTGGAGGGTATAGCCACAGTTACCCATTCCAATCCACATGATTCACTATTAGAAATAAATGCTTTTGGAGTTTCTAAAGGTGCTACCTTGGCAAAGATGGCTCAACGCCATGGAATCACCGCAGAACAAACCGTTACTTTTGGCGACAATCCCAATGATTTTTCCATGTTGTCTTGGGCGGGCCGCTCTTGGGCTATGGCAGATGGTCACCCACATGGCAAACTTCATGCCAAGTTCATCGCTGAACCACACCACCAAGATGGTGTAGCTAAAGAGATAGAGAAGTTATTGGAGTTACCAAAATGATTGTGATGCCTACTTGGTTAGATCTTCTAACAATTGGCATCGGAGCCTTGCAAGGTGCGCTCTTTGCTATTTTTTATAAACGTTTTGATTTGGTTGGCGTATTCGCGGTAGCAATCCTGGCTGGATTAGGTGGCGGAATCCTGCGCGATGTTTTGTTGGACGCAGGACGTCCAGTAGCGATGCAGGACAAATACATACTGACTGCAATCGCAGCGGTTGTTGTTGCATTACTAATTGGTCGTTGGTTCAAAAAAGCGGTCAGCGGTGTGGTGTTCTTAGATTCAGTTGCCATGTCACTCTTTGCAATCGCCGGAACCTACAAAGCTTTAGCTTTTGACACCTCTGCATTAGTGGCGGTATTACTCGGAGTCGTTACCGCTGTTGGTGGAGGAGTATTGCGTGATGTGGTTTGTGGCATGACACCACAGATTTTTTCTGGCGGACCTTTGT
>RFSC01000117.1 GCA_009924185.1 Actinomycetota bacterium | reverse complement strand
ATTCAAGAGATTACAGACTCCATAGCTCAGCGCTGCGCTGATGCTGGAGTCAACAACATCGGTGGTTGACTGAGCCTATTATTTAAAGGTTTCAATAGGTTTTAAAGCCATTATTTGCGAAGCGATAAAAGTATTTTTGTAGAGTGAGGAATTAACTCCTTCAGGCTAATCGCTGTCATTATTCCTGCGACAAGAGCCAGAAGCAGCGATGTCGAAGATGAGTCGATCAGACCTCCCATAGAAAAAACGATTGAGGCACCCAGTATTTCAGCTGCGGCGGAGACAATGACAAGAAGTGCAATCGCCAAAGGCTTCAATCTGGCAAACTTTGCCATCATGGCAATCGCTACTCCTTCGGGAATATTATGTAGCGCAATCACAATCGCGGTTGTGATCCCAGTATCTGAATCAACAAGCGTGGCTCCAATTGTTGTAGCTCCTTCTGGAAGGTTATGAAGAGCTAACGCCATTACTGTGATTGTTAGTGTGCGCACTCTGGCATCAGCACTTAAATTGACTCGAGCTAGAGTCAACACGAGCAAGACTCCAACAGAAAAGATCATGATGACTTGCCAATTGGAGTCAGCATTTGAAAAGCTGGCAGGAAGTATCTGTCCGAGACTTACAGTGAGCATGGCTCCTGCCACCAACAGCAGTGAAATTGCCAGCACCCGCTCACTTAAATCTCCTCTGAAAGCTGCCACGAAGAGCCCAATCAAGGTTGCGCATGCTGCGGTGATTGCGAGTAGGTAGCCGAGTAATAGGGGATCCAAAACTGACTCCTCCCTGGACTCGAACTTGTGAAGTGTTGAATCCTTGTCTTTGCCTCTGGGGCAGGATATCTTTTCGGTATGTGCGTTGGATGTATGGCAGTTGCAATGGCTTCAATGATGGGTCCTACACCTACTCCCGCGGTGACAACACCAGCGGTAGTTGTTGCTCCAAAAGCTGATCTAAAGAAGGAAGCGACCTTGCGGGTGCGAGCTAACTTCCAAGAACAAAAATTGGTCATTAAGGACTCCTCAAACTTTCGGGCTATTTAGTTTTTATCACCTGATCTTCGAGTGATTTTTCGGTCCGGCAGGTACCCTTTATTTATTGGGGCAGTTGCCTCAACAAAATGAAAATCGGGCCTTAGCCTGGTTTATATGTAAGTCTTATCTTTTCGTAAATACGTCAAGTCACCACGAGACATACATGTCTAGATGATTGGTACGTATTTATATGTCGTTGCTTACTGCAGAAAAACTAACAACCTTTAGAGAGCTGGGCATTCATCCAGCACTAGTAAACGCCCTTGATGCTCAGGGAATTACAAATCCATTTCCAATTCAAGAGGCCACAATCCCTGATGCGATTGCCGGCCATGACATCTTAGGTCGCGGACAAACCGGATCAGGAAAGACATTGGCATTTGGTCTAGCGCTTCTTCACAATATTTATGGAAAGAAAACTGCGCCGAGAAAACCAATCGCATTGGTTTTAGCTCCAACCCGTGAGTTAGCCCAGCAGATTAATGAGGTACTCGCACCACTTGCTCGCGCTGTTGGTCATGAGACTGTTGTGATTGCTGGCGGCATGCCATATGGCAAGCAGGTCAACGCCCTAAAAAAGAGCGTTTCTATTTTGGTGGCAACACCTGGTCGTTTAATTGATTTGCTAGAAAAAGATGAGTTGCAGCTAGATGCTTTGCAGATTGCCGTGCTTGA
>RFSC01000116.1 GCA_009924185.1 Actinomycetota bacterium | reverse complement strand
CATAAATAGAGAGTGCGTTGCCGCCGGTGATTCCGAGCCACTCTGCTTCGCGTAGCGTCCATTCCACTAACTCTGCGGTGATTGAGATGCCGCGGCGGTGTGGATAGCGCCAGAGAATGGCTTTTTGTGCGCTCTTTACCGTGGGGGCGATGCCTGGGTTTGCCAGTAATAAATCAAGGACGAGCGCTCTGATTAATGCGGCGTTGCTGCGATCAAGTTCGGTACTGAGTGCGGTGATGTTGCGGGATTCGGTGCGACCTACTAATCCTGCGACTCGGGAGGTAAGTTTCCATAGTTCAACTAATTCACGCCATTGCTCCTCTGGCTCTTTGTTTTGCCAGAGATCAAAGTTGGTGGAGGGCAGGATGCGACCATCTGTTTCAACACAGAGCAAACCACCAAGGTAGGCCAGCTCTGCAACAAAGGCGGTGCAATTCTCTTCCACGCCAAGATGTTCGCTAGCTTTTTTCAGATCACGAACACCGAGGCCACCAGATTGCAAAGCATTTGGGGTTTCCTCTGACCAGAAGTTCATTAACTCTTGTACCCAACGCAGAGTGTTGGAGATTGCGGCAAGAGATGCACGTTCGATATCGGCGTTCTTAACCTGTGGGCCTTCAAGTGGTGGCTCAGTTATTTGTAACTCTTGGTGCACTTTGTTGCCACGTAAGAAAATTCCGACTTCACGAGGAAGTGCAACGGTTGAGGTATCAATTGGAATTAGAAAATTGTTCTCTAACAACCATTCAATCGGAGTACCTTTTTTGCGGATGTCACCGACCTGACCACGTGGTGGTCCCCAAATTAATTTATTCAAAACCGCTTGTGCGGCTTCTGGTGCTTTTTTGATTACTTTGAAATCAACGGGTGATGCTGATTGTGGACCTAGACCTGCTGGTTCGTTGCCTAAGATGTCGCGCACTGCGCGGGGCATGCGATAACCAGAGCCATCACGGTAGATAAGTGCGATTTTATGAAGGTGTTTAACAACTAATTCAGCGGCGGGATCACTAAATGCCACAACCTCTTTTGAGGTGAAGGGATCGGAAAGTGCGGCGCAGACTTCGAGAACTTGAAACTGCCATTGATTTAAGGTTTCTAGGGCGCGCAACAAACTTGGTGCAGAGGTAGCGCGGGTAGAAAGTGCGGTCATGTCTGCCGGAACCGGGGTAATCAAATCGGGGCGGGCGGAAAAGAGCAGCGCTAAATCCTCATCGCTGCGATCACGCAGCTCGCTGGCAAATGAAGAATGAGCATCAGACATAACTGGCCTACATTACTTGGGTTGTGCAGTGGTTGACTAATTAGCTTTTGTTGCGGGCGGTGAGATAAACCCAGAAACCTGCGAGGCGACTAACTGTTGGTCCAATTAATCTATTGAGCCAACGTAAACGTCGGAAATCATGTACCGGCCAACCTTGAGAAAATGCCATAATTCGAAGTTTGGCATCAGGGTTGATGGCGCGTGGGTTTCCTACTGCGGAAAGCAACGGTAGATCATTGTAGGAATCTGAGTATGCGTAACAATCTTTCAAATCGATGCCGCTTAGTTTTGCTAACTCGGTGATAGCAACCGCTTTTTCTTTACCATGTAAAAGTTTGCCGGTTAGATTTCCGGTGTACTTGCCATCTTTGATTTCAGCTTTGGTGCCAATTGCGCCGGTGAAACCCAAATTTGCAGCGATCAAATTTGCAAAGTCTTCTGGAGA